>JAYTNY010000120.1:0-4399 GCA_043748055.1 Roseobacter sp. | reverse complement strand
ATTGGTGATTGGTGATTGGTGATTGGTGATTGGTGATTGGTGATTGGTGATTGGTGATTGGTGATTGGTGATTGGTGATTGGTGATTGAATCACTATTCACCAATCCCTATTCACTCCGCCGCATCCGCGCCATCAGCGTTTGGTAAAAGTAAGTCTTTGGCTGCAAGCGCGCCAGCCGGGCGATGTGCGGGCCCGCTTGCACGCGCACACAATCGCGGTCTTTCAGCACAATCTCGTTCTGCCCGTCCGCTGTCAAAATGGCTTGATGATCGGTCTTGACGATCATCTCGACGATGGCGCCCTGCGAAAGCACCACCGGCCTATCCAGGCTGAGGTGCGGCGCAATGGGCACCAGCACGATGCTCTTCAGTGTTGGCGGCAAGATGGGGCCACCGGCGGCCAGGGCATAGGCCGTGCTGCCGGTGGGCGTGGCAATAATCAAGCCATCGCAGGCGTAGGTCGCCAAGTGCACCGGCTCGGTGGTGCAGCAACCGGAGGCATCATGCTCGCCGACGTTAGTCTGCACACGCACCACGCGGGCCAGCGTGCCTCGGCTCACCACAATATCGTTTAGCGCATCGTGCGTGCCCAGCTCCTCCTCGCCGCGAAAGGCTTGCGCGCGCAACATCATGCGCTCTTCCAGCCAGCCCTCGCCGCGCAACAAACGGGGCAACAAGTCGCGCCAGTTATTCGGGTCCAACTCCGACAAAAACCCCAGCCGCCCCATGTTGATGGAAACGACCGGCACGTTGTGCGGGGCCGTTACGCGCGCGGCGCGCAGCGTGCTGCCATCGCCGCCCAGCACCACAATCATTTGGATGTGGGGCATGATGGCGTGCAAGCCCTCGGTATCCCACGCATTGGCGCGATGGCATTGCACGCCCCACTCGCCTAATGCAATCTCAATTTGCGCAGCCACTTCGCCCGTAGCAGGCACTTTCGGATGGTCTAAAACGCCGACAGAGTTAATCATCGAAATAACGCGACCCCCGACCCCGCCGCTAAGCTAACAGGGGAGTCGTTGAGCAACTCAATAACTTCCTCAACTCGTTGCGAGTGGTGAACAATGAGCAAGACTCAACGACTCCCCTTTAGGGGTCGGGGTTATTTACGAAAGCAAGGCAATTATTTGATCTACAAACGCATCGCGCCCAAAGCTGGTTTCAACACCCGTCACCAGGTTCTTCACTTTCACCGTGTTGCTGGCAAACTCGCTCTCGCCCGCAATCACCGCCACCTTAAAACCTTTTTTGCTGGCGTATTTGAGTTGATCGCCCAGACCTTTTTTCTCCAGGTAAACCTCGGTGGCAATGCCGCGCTCGCGCAACTCGGCGGCCATGCGCAGGTAGTGCGGGGCTTGGGTTGCATCCAACGAGGTGACCAGCACCTGGGCCGGTGTGGATGCCCCGGTCTGCAACACATCCCGCTCCAACAGCGCAAACAGCAAGCGGCTCAGCCCAATCGAGATACCCACGCCGGGCAGCTTTTCGTTGGTGAAGTAACTCGCCAAGTCATCGTAGCGGCCACCGCTGCAAATGCTGCCCAAATCTGGGTGGGCCAGCAACTTGGTTTCGTAGACCGTGCCGGTGTAATAGCCCAGCCCGCGCGCGATGCTCAAGTCCACCGCAAACGCCTCATCCGGCACGCCCAGGCTGCGCACACCGGCCACCACCTCTTGTAGCTCGTGCAGGCCTTGCGCAAACAGCGGGTTGTCCATCATCGGCAGGTCGCTCAGCGTGCCCAGCAGTTCGTCGGTCGGGGCTGGGTTGGTCGTAAAGTCCAGGATCGCGTTGGCAACTACGTCGCTCAGGCTTAAACGCTGCACCAACTCGTCCACTACTTTGTCGCGGCCAATTTTGTCCAGCTTGTCCACACTGCGCAGCACATCGGCAATGCGCTCGTTCGCCACGCCCAAGTATTGGTAAAAGCCTTGCAACAAGCGGCGGTTGTTGATGCGAATAACAAATGCGCCAATGCCCATCTGCACAAAAATGCGGTGGATGATGCTGGGCACTTCGGCATCGTTAATCAGACCCACGTTGCCGCGCCCAATCACGTCAATATCGCATTGATAGAGTTCGCGGTAGCGGCCCTTCTGCGGTCGCTCACCCCGCCACACCTTTTGAATTTGGTAGCGCCGGAACGGGAACACCAACTTTTCTTTGTGTTGCGCCACATAGCGCGCCAGCGGCACGGTCAAATCAAAGTGCAAGGCAAATTCGGTGTCGGTGCTTTCATCCGGCCCAGCTACTAAGCGCGAGATCGCATAAATTTCTTTCTCTTCGCCGCCCTTGCTGGTCAACACTTCTTTGCGTTCCACACTGGGGGTCTCTATCGGCGCAAAGCCAAATAGCTCAAAGTTTGTTCGCACAATGTTCAAGCAGCGGTTGAACACAATCTGTTGTTCGGGCAGCAACTCTGGGAAGCCACTCATCGGTTTGGGGGTAATTACAGGCATGGTGTTTCGGTTTCAATTCTCGCACACAGAGGCCAAATCCCTCCACACGAACCTAGCAGATCGAGTAGCAGCATCCTCCCGAAGGTTGCTCAAATGAGCCTGATTCTCGCAAGTTCAACCTTCGGGAGAATGTGTGATGCTAGATGCTGGGACTCAAGGCAATGCCAGCCAAATATCTTTGGGGCGAAGCGCAAAGCCTTTCAACACACTTGGGTGATACAGTCCATCCGCGCCCAGCGGCGCACCTACATATTTGTTCTGCGCCAGCACAAAAAATTCAACTTGCTTCAGCGCCACATCCACAATCCAATACTCAGGGATGCCCGCCATCTCGTAATCGGCCAGCTTCTCGGTGTGGTCTCGATGTCTTGTGCGGTAGTCGCAAATCTCAATCACCAGTGCCACGCCGTGGCTGTTCACATAGTTATCTTGCACCGTCTCCGCAAACTGGTTGGGGATGTAAAGCAAGTCCGGCTCTCGCCCGCGCTGCATCTCCTCGGGCATGCGCACACAAAATGGCGCGGGGATGACGAGGCCCGCCCCGTTCTCCTCGGCAAACCCACCCAGCGTTTCTAACAAAGTGTCGCGCACACGCATCTCGGCAGCGCTGGGCGGCGGCAACACATCTATAGCGCCGTTAATCCATTCGCAAATGCGTTCGTCGGTGTGCTGCACGTATTGGTTGAAAGGGATCATGGTCGTCTAGCTAAATTTTCACGCGTCCAGCAAACCAGCCGTATGAATCACCGTCTCCGCCGTGTAGCCGTTGAACGTGAGGTAGAGCTGGCCTTCGGTGATCGAAACATCCAGACTGTTGCGCCGATCCAGCTTGCCCGCCAACGGCCCCAGAAACCCGCGATCAAAACTGCGGATCGAAATCTGATCGGCGTGAAAGATCGCTTTGCTGGAGAGATTGCGCTTGAGCGTGATTGGGTCGCGATGGGTGTAAATAATTACTTTGTCGGCCAGCTTGCTGGCGCGGTGTACTTTGTCCGCATCCGGCAGCCCCACTTCAATCCACACGTTGATCTGGCCCGAATAATCTTTCAGCCATACCGCAGGCTCATCGCCGCCGTTGGTGCCAATGCTTTGGCCAAAGGCCATGCCCGGTTCGTACTCAATACACAAGGCCAACACGCGCACAAAAAAATAGTCGAGCGATTCCGAAGGGTGCTGGGCTACTTTGAGGGAGAAGGTTTCATAGATGCCGCGATCTACATTGCTGACGTTGAAATCGAATTGGTAGACTGTTGCGCTTAGAGCCATCTCAAACATTATATGAAGCAACAACCCCTCTCTATTCAGTTACCTCAGAATCCGCAACGCGAGGAACACGCCATCCGCGAGCAACGCCGTCTGTTTAACGAGGCCATCGCCGCCCATGATGCGCGCAATGTCGGCGCGTGTTGGCTGCCCGATGTGCAAGTCTGCACCAGCGATGGCCGCCCGTTAGTGGGCCGGGCTGAAGTGCAACAGGCCTTCGAGCAATTCTTCGCAGATCCCAAGTTCATCACATTCACACGCACGTCGACACAAGTCACGCTCAGTGATGACGGACGCACTGCCGCCGAAGCCGGTGAGTGGCTGGGGCTTTGGCGCGGGGTCGATGAGCCCAACACTCGCCGAGGTGCCTATCTGGCCTCGTGGCATAAGCAGGGCCGCAACTGGTTACTACAAGCCGAGTTGTTTGTGCCGTTGAGTTCGTAGAGACGCGATGCATCGGCTTCCGAGCCGCCGCGTCTCCACAATAAATGCGCGTCACATATCACCCATTACAGCCCGCGCTTAGTCACATGCTGTGTAGCACCCTTATGCTAAAATCTTTTTATAGATTGTGAAGTTTTGTACACAACTCTGAGTGCCCCATGAGTGGCATGTTTATCAACCCACGATAGCTATGCTGGAACCTAAATCGCAAGACGCTGCGCTGATTCGAGACC
>JAYTNY010000119.1:0-4352 GCA_043748055.1 Roseobacter sp. | reverse complement strand
GACGAGGATTGGATCGCGCTGATTTCTGAGGACGTGCGCAAACTGCTCGCGCCCACGCCGCTGGCCCACGCGCCTATCGTGCCCGTCAGCGTCCGCGCGGGCACAGGCTTGCCAAACTTGGTGCAAACCCTGGCAAATGTGTTGAGCGATGCACCGCCTCGCCGCAATATTAGCAAGCCACGCCTGCCCGTAGATCGCGTCTTTAGCGTGCAAGGCTTTGGCACGGTGGTGACGGGCACATTGGCCGATGGGCTATTGGCGATTGGCGATGAGGTAGAGATTCTGACCCAGCGCGGCGAGAGTTTGCCCTCACGTGTGCGCGGTTTGCAGACCCACAAACAAAAGTTGGAGCAGGCAGCACCGGGCAGCCGGGTCGCCATCAATTTAACCAACGTGGATGTGGCGCAAGCCCTGCGCGGCAGCGTGGTGGCGAAGCCTGGCGTACTAAAGCCCACCACGTTGATAGATGTGCGGGTTGAGTTGTTGGGCAATTCCTTAGGGGCTGGTCTGAGACCAGCCCCTACCCATGCAGGTTTTGTTCTTCGCCACAACACCGAAGTAAAAATCTTCAACGGTGCCGCCCAGAGCATGGCAATGTTGTGGCTTCTAGAAGGTGACGAGTTAAAACCCGGCCAAAGCGCCTGGGCGCAATTGCAACTGGCCTCGCACATGGCCGTGACCAATGGCGACCGATTTATTCTGCGCTTGCCCTCGCCCTCCGTAACAGTGGGCGGCGGGGTGGTAGTAGATGCACACCCCGCAATGCGTTACCGCCGCAAAGCAGGCCGCGCCGATGCCGCCGTGCGACAGCGTCTGGAAGCCCTCAGCAAAGGCACGCCTGCCGAGCGTTTAGCCAATGCCCTGCGCGAACTAAAGTTCACCAGCCGCGAAGAAGCTGTTACCAAAGCGCAACTCAACTCAGAAGAATTTGAGCAGGCCGCAAGCGACCTCAATACAGCCAACACAATGCTTGTTTCGCAAGGGGTGCTGGGCTTAACAGATGGCTGGCGCAGCCTGCTAACCAGCGCTTGTGAATTGCTGGCTGCCTTTCATGCTGCGCAACCTTTGCAAGAGGGCATGCCGCGCGACACGTTGCGCAGCCGGTTGAAGCTGGAGGCGAAAGTGTTTAATGCGCTGTTGGCTATTGGCTATTCGCAATCGCCAATAGCCAATAGCCAATTAACTGACGATGGCGAAACCGTGCGCCTCCCTACCCATCGCGTTCAACTCAACCCAACCCAACAAAAAGCTGTCTATGCTTTGCTGGCCCAATGTGCAGCCCAACCCTGGAACACGCCACTGGTGAAAGACTGCAAGACCGCCGTGAGCGATATTGTTTACGACGTGCTGCTGCGCCAACGCAAGCTGGTGCAGTGCGGGCCAGAGGTTGCGCTGCTGGCCGAGACCTACGACGCAGCGGTGCAGCGGGTGCGCGACATTATTTTGCGCGAGGGCCAAATCACCGCCGCCCAAGCCCGCGATGCCTTTGGCACAACGCGAAAATATGCGCTGGGGTTGCTGGAGCATTTGGATGCGATTGGGGTGACGAAGCGGGTGGGCGATGCGCGGGTGTTGCGGTAGGGCAGAGTAGAGGCCCCCACCCCGGCCCTCCCCCGTCGCTAGGAAGCGACAGGAGAGGGGAGACCGCGCTCCCTCTCCCGTTCCTACGGGGGAGGGTTGGGGTGGGGGTCTCTCCTGCTTTACTCCTCCCCACCCCTAAACTGCCACGAGCGCAAATCTCGGCGCAGGCGCACGGCGGCATCGCGCAGGGCGGGCAGGTCGCCTTTGCGTTCGTATAGCAGCACCAGCTCACGGGCGGATGAGCCTTTGCCTTGTTCGGTGCGCGGCAAGTTGTCGAAGTCCTCGTTCAACTCAAAGCACAAGGCGCGCAACTCGTCTACGTTGAAGCGCTCCGACAACGCGGCTTGCAGGGCCAGGCGCATCTCTTTCGCATCGGGCGAGAACAGGCCGCGTTGGTCAATTACATCGTCAATCAGGCGTTGGATGTCCATGGCCTCGCCGCTCTCGGAGCAGGGGTAGTGCTTGACGTTTTTGCTCAGCAGTTTGCGCAGGCGCTCGTAATCGAACAACTCCGGCTTGGGCGATTTTCGGCAGGTCTCGCAGCCGCAGGGAATCCATTGTTGGGCCAGGCCAGGGCGATGAAATTGCTGGTGAATAATTTCTAGCTCTTTGCGAATGATGCCCAGCAGCACCTTCTTGTTCTGCCCGGCCACACGTATCTCCATCTGCCGCGCGCCAAAGTCCTCTTTGATCTGCGCCCGCGCCTGGTCGAACGCCACCACCACGCCGCTGCTCCACACCAGCTTGTCGCCCACAATCAAATCGTGCAAGGCCACGATGAGCTGGGTAATCAAGCCTTTGGGCATAAAGTCCGGGTAGCGGTATTGCATCACCAGGTTGCCCTCGTCCTCCCAAGCGTAAGGCGGCGGCGCATCGGGCAGAAGCTCGGGGGCCACAAAGTCCTCGGTGTTGGGCACGCGGTAGCACAGCTTGAACTTCAGCATGAGTTCAAGTAGCTCGTTGCGCATGTCGGCGTAGCGCGGGTCGGTCCAGATATGCCGCAGATCGGCCCGGCCAAATCGGCCTCTGCGCTCGCGGCTCACCAGCGGGCTATCAATCACTTTGTAGGCGGCGTTGGTCGCCCACTCCGGCTTCAGAATCACCATCTTGCGCAGCGCTTCATCATTTTGGTTCTGAAAATGCAGAATCACGCCCAGGTCGTGCAGATAGCGGCTGAGGTAATCCTGTCGCTCGCGCTTGTCAATGCCGTGTTCGGCGCACACGGCCCGATAGCTGTCGAGCGAAATCCAATCGTCGGGCAGCGCCTCCAAAGCCTGGCGCACGCGCACCCAACTGGCGGGCAGCTCGGTGCCGATGTGGCCCAGCCGCGCCAACTGAAATTGCAACGCGTTTTGCAGCCGCGCAATTTTGGCCGGGTCGGCCAGGTCTAGTTCTTCGGTGCTGATCAAGTTATCGAACTTGCCGCGCAGCCGGGGTGGGATGGGGTTGGGCCGCGCGCGCCCGGCCCGCTCGTTTAGCACCGCCAGCAGCGGGCTGCCATCGGCCAGCGTATCCACAATGTGCAGCCAGTAATCAAAGTAGGTGTCCTCGCGCCGCTCGTCGCTGAGCAGCACATACAGCGAGCGCTTGGTGAGAAAGAAGCGATGGGTGTTCTTGTAAATCTCCTGCCCGCCAAAATCCCAGATATTGACGCGAAAGGGGCGGCCATTGGCGTGGGTGTAGTGCCACTGCGTCACCTCGATGCCGCGCGTGGTGTCGTCGGGGTCGGGCAGGGCGCAATTGGGCGCGCGCAACTTGCGGGCCAGGGTGGTCTTGCCCGCGCCGGCCTCGCCCACAATCAGCAGCTTGGCCTCGTAGAGATACTCCACGCCGGTCGCGTCCAACTCGGCAAAGTAGTTGCGCACGGCTTGCAGCCCCTCGGCCACCGTTTCGGGCGGCAGGTTTTGGATGGGGTTGTTTTTGAGGTTGAGGTTTTGCAGGCGCTTCATGCCCGCCAGTTCGCGGGGCAATTGGTGAATGCGGTTGCCGCGTGGGGGTTGCTGGCTCTCGTCCTCTTCGCCGGATTCGCCCTCGTTGGGTTCATCGTTGTATAAGTTCAGCGATCGCAGGAAGAGCAAAGCGTACAGCACAGGCGGGATACGCTTGAGGCAGTTGTTGTCCAGATGTAGTTCGTTGAGGTGAGACAAACGCGACAAATCTTCTGGCAAAGTAGTCAACTGGTTGTATCCCAGAATCAGTGTACTCAAGCGGGTGAGTTTCAAGATTGCGATAGGAAACTCTGCAAATGTATTGCCCCTCAGTGAAAGCCATTCAAGTCGTTTCAGGTTGCCAAGCCAGTCTGGCAGTTGTGTCAATTGGTTATCGTCCAATATGAGTGAAGTGAGACGATCTAGCTTTTGCACCCAATCCGGTATTTCGGTTAGGTTTTGGCTTGAGAGGTTAAGCAAGGTCAAGCGTTTCAAGTCGCCTATCCAACTTGGAAGCACGTTCAGAGGGTTTCCATCAATGGCTAAGAAGACAAGACGTTCAAGCTTGCTAATCTCAGTTGGCAATGCCGTCAAGCGATTGTTGAAAAGATCGAGTTCAGTGAGGCGTTCGAGCCTACCGATCTCGGCAGGCAGCGATGTCAGTTGGTTGTCCCAGAGTTGAAGCCTGGTAAGGCGTTCGAGCTTGCCAATCTCGACAGATAGCGATGTTAACTGGTTGTTGAAGAGACTCAGTAGTTGAAAGATTCGACAAAACGGGCGGGTTCGCCACTTCCGATACGATACGGATGCAAAAACCAATCGAAGGAAGGAGCGAACCCAGAA
>JAYTNY010000118.1:0-3447 GCA_043748055.1 Roseobacter sp. | reverse complement strand
TTCTGGGTTCGCTCCTTCCTTCGATTGGTTTTTGCATCCGTATCGTATCGGAAGTGGCGAACCCGCCCGTTTTGTCGAATCTTTCAACTACTGAGTCTGAATACTTTCATGTATCCCTCCTAGCAAATTAGGAGCCAATCTTACTAACTTGGGCTTTTTTGCAGTGCCACCTTTGATCAAAGCTGTGCCATGTACAACCAGGCCAAGCAGGGCTTACGCCAAAGCCAGTGCCGCTATCACCACTCTGGTTTTGCTGATGGCATCCGCAACCGCCACAATCTCGCTGACATCGCTCCGCCGCAATTTCATCTCCACACCGCCACTCTTCAACGAACGCTCCGACACGGTCAATCGAATCGGCAGCCCAATCAAATCGGCATCGCCAAACTTCACGCCGGGGCTAACGTCGCGGTCGTCCAGCAACACCTCCACCCCTGCCGCCAACAAATCCGCATACAACTTGTCTGCCACAACTTTCGACTCTGCGCTCTTAACCAACGACACCAACATCACCTGAAACGGTGCCACGCTGATGGGCCAGCACAACCCTTTGTCGTCGTGGTGTTCTTCGGCAATGCAGGCCAGCACGCGCGTCAGCCCAATGCCATACGATCCCATCACCACCGCCTGCGGCTGGCCGCGCTCATCGGTATACATGGCTCCCAGCTTCTCGGTGTAGCGCGTGCCCAACTGAAAGATATTGCCCACCTCCACACCCCGCACTTGCTTGAGCGGATTGCCGCAGCAAAAACACGGCGCACCCGCGTAGGCCGCAGCAATATCCGCGCATACATCCGCCTCATAGTCGCGCCCGTACAGCGTGTTAAGCAGGTGATAACCCATCTCGTTCGCGCCCGCCACCAGACCCGCCTCTTGCGTCACTAACCCATCCGCCACCACAATCGTCTTGCTGCGGTCAATCCCTATCGGCGAGGCATAGCCCGCCACCGCACCCACCGCTGCAATCTCATCCGCCGTTGCGGCACGCAACGCTTTGGCCTGCACGGCGTTCTGCACCGCAATCGCGTTCACCTCATGGTCGCCCCGCACAACACAAAACACTAATTTGGCCGACTGGTCTACAAACTCGGCCATAAAGAACACAGCCTTCGCCGTCTGTCGCTTGTCCACACTCAACAAGTTTGCCAGGTCTTCAATCGTCGCCGTGTGCGGTGTCGCAATTTTCTGAACCGGAGGAATCTCACTTTCTCCTTGTCCCCCCTTCCCTTCTTCCACAGCAAAAGGCTGCTTCATAAACTCAGCCGCCTCTCTGTTCGCCGCATACTGGCAATGCTCACACGTAAACAACGTATCCTCGCCGATCTCGGCCAAGTACATGTACTCATGGGCTTTCTTGCCGCCCATCATGCCCGTATCGCTGTTTACCGCAATTACCGGCAGGCCGCAGCGTTGGTATATCTTGAGGTAGGCCGCGTAGTGCGCAGCATATTGCTCCAACAAGCCTTCTTCGTTCAAGTCCAGCGAGTACGAGTCCTTCATCAAAAACTCGCGCGCCCGAATCAAGCCCGCACGCGGTCGCGCCTCATCCCGGAACTTGGTCTGAAACTGATACACCAGTTGGGGCAGTTGGCGATACGACAAAATTTCGCTGCGCGCCAGCTCGGCCACCACTTCTTCGTGCGTCATCGCCAGCACCATGTCGGTCTCTTTGCGGTCTTTGAAGCGCAGCAGTTCGTCGCCAATCGCATCCCAACGCCCGCTGCGCTGCCATAGCTCGGCGGGATGAGCGACGGGCATCAACAACTCCTGCCCGCTAATGGCGTTCATCTCTTCGCGAATAATCTGCTCAATCTTTTGCAACGCCCGCTGCGCCAACGGCAAATACGAGAACAAGCCCGCCGCCAGTTGCCGCACAAACCCCGCACGCAATAACAGTTGATGCGAGACCGCTGCGACATCACTCGGCGCAGCCCGCAGCGTGGTGCCAAATAGTTTAGAAAGTTTCATGGTGGAAATCTGTCACGCACAGAAAATAAAAACAGCAGTAGGAGGAAACCGAAACGCGATTCATCGCGTGTGAGGGTTTAGGCGACGCGCAGGCTACCCGTCGTTCGGGTTTGTTCAGGTTTGATTGAGGATCAAGAGGTGCCAGGTAATTAGGAAAGTGCCAGGCACCTACAAGAATGACGGCGCAAGCCCCGCCAGCCCACCAACAATATGCCGATCTATCTCCTGATACACCCGCATGTCTCCCATCGGCTTGCCAACGGGGGCGCTGTCTTGCAGCAAGTCGCTCACCGCAATCCAGGCATCCTCGGGGCCAAGTGTGATTTGGCTGCGAGTGATATGTGCGTGAAACACATGAAAGGCATAGCGGGTGTACGCGCCATACGTGGAAGAAATTGCGTCCATCGCAATCGGCTCATCCAGCAGCGCGCGCAGTTCAAAATCCACACCAGTCTGCATCGGCGGGGTTTGCAGCGCACCCACCTCTTCCAGAAACTCGCGCCTGGCGGCTTGGGCTGCGGTTTCGTCCGGCTCCAAGCGCCCACCAATAAGCTGATATTGCTGAGCCTGCCGATCCAACTGGCACAACACATGCAGTTGGTTCTCAATCGCACACCCAATCAACACAAACGCCGCCGCCTGCACCCGCGCGGGCTGTGCCATGCGGCCCATTACCTCGGCCTGCTTTACGCGGCGTGTCTCCATCGCCCGAATCAACTCAGTTGTAATCAGCGTTTCGGATTCACCAGCCTGCTCCAACCACAAGCGCAGGCTTTGCACAAAGTAGGTGGCGCGTTGATCTTTGGCGCGAACAAATTCGCCTTGTTGTTGCAACGCGCCAAACGCGTGCAATAGCATCAACGTCGCTTCGATGGCGCTCGCGGCCCCCTCTATATCTAATTCATGCGCCAACGCCTCAGCCGTTTTTGAAGGTTCGCGGTGCGTGGGGATGAGGTGCAGGGCGCGAGCGACTAAGTGGCGGGGCATGGGCTTGTGTCACTCCAACATGCTGCGCACATCGTCATCATCGTTTTTGTCGTCGTCTTGCACAACGCGGTCTGGCTTCTTTGGGGCTGGCTCGTCTTTGTTGATTGGGCGCGCACTGCCTTCGATGATGTGCGGCGTGCGCGGGGGTGCTTCGGATAGGTTGGGCGCTTGCAAGCCCGGTTGAGGTTGATCGACACCCACCGCAAAATCGTGCAGGTTCATGTATGGGCTGCCGCCGGTCATCGTCTTTAGCGCGGCAATGGCCTCGGCCCGCAATACCTGCGCCTGTTCGGTCAGTGTCAAATCACGCAGCATCATCGCGCTCAGCAAGCGCTCTGCCGAAAGCTCCATCTGCTGCTTCACTCGTTCCGGCGGAATAATGGCCTGCACCGAGCAACGGTCTTCCACCAACTTCATCCCAAACGGGCGCAACTTCTCATTCAACACCTTCCACAACGGTTGCTCCAACGCCTGCCACATCCTCGGCCCGCC
>JAYTNY010000117.1:0-19405 GCA_043748055.1 Roseobacter sp. | reverse complement strand
CGCCTTATTCCGCTGGCTCTTTGCGCAACACATTCAGCGCAATCAAAATAATCACGCCCACCACAATGCAGCTATCGGCCACGTTCCACACCGGAAAGTCGAAACCAATTTCGGGGATTTGAAAGTGGATGAAGTCGGTGACATGGCCCTGGCGCACACGGTCAATCAAATTGCCAATCGCGCCGCCCAGTTGCATACCCAGCGCCACGCGCGAGACCCAATCGCGCACCGGCAAACGCGGCGCGTAATACAAGATGAGGCTGCATACGATGATGCCAATGACAAAAAAAATCGCCCCGCCTTGCGGCAGCAGGCTAAACGCTGCCCCCGTGTTCTGGGTGTGGGTAAACGTTAGATACGGCGAGAGCCACGATGTAATCAACACGTTCTCATACAAGCCAATGTTGGCCTCGATCAAGCGCTTGGTAATTTGATCGGTGACGATGACGACGAGGGCCACCGCCAGCAGCACCCAAATGCGGCGAGGCAGGCTGGCCTTCTGCATGGCAGGCAAGGTGGTTGCAGGCTCGGCAACAGGGGGAATGGCATCGGCAAGTGAATTGGACATCGTTTGGGCTTCTGTAACTGGCATCTCAGCGTCGTCACTCATTGGCGGCAACTATATCAGGCGAGGTTTTACAAAACTGTTCTTCACCATCGAGACGATCAATAACGCGCCGCCCATCAGCAGGCCCACATGCGCCAAATTAAACGCGGGCAGTTGGCCGAGGTGAATGTAGTTCAGCACCGCGCTGTAGGCCACGTGGTCAATCAAATTGGCCGCCATGCCGCCAATAATTAAGCCCAGCGCCGCCGCGTGCAACTTGTTGTTGCGGCCCCAAAACACAAAGATGAGCGCGGCCAACGCGATGCCCAACAGTTCGGCAGCAAGGGCCGCGCCGCTGTTGGCCAAGTTGGTGCTGGCGGGCAGCAACGCATTCACATCCATTTTCAACAGGCCACCCAACGCGTTTTGCGCACTCAACATCAGCAGCTTGATGAGGCGATCCACGATGAACACGCCGCACGCCAGCGACACGGCTGTTGCCAGGGCGGTGCCGATGTCCATCCAACTGCTGGGGATAGCCTCGGTTGCGCTGGCCGCCGCGTTTCGCAAAATCGTCGAGGTGGTGCGCTTTAGCTCCGGCAAGATGGAGCGCGCATTGGTGCCAACTTCAGCCGGTGCATCCAACACCAAACTGTTGGCGGCTTCTTCGGAGAAAGCCAACCGCAGCGCCGTCGCCAAGTCACGCACCTCTACACTTCCAAACGAGGGCTGAGACTTGAACAGCGCTCTCAAGTTCTCGTTCGTCGCCACAATCTTGTCGAACTCGTTACCCACCTCGGCCAAACGCGGGTTGCCGATGCGGCGCTCCAGCCCCACCAACAGCCCCGCATCCATGCGCGATGAGCTGAACAAGGCCTGCGAGTGATAGCGCAACGCGATGACTTTTGCCATCAACTCGCTGCCCATGTTGATGGGTTGGCCGTCTTGCGCACGGCGCATGATGGCGCGCATGGCCGCCCGCCATTGCGTCACCGCTTCGTCCGTGTGGCTGGTGGCGCTTAGCAAAAGCATCACCGGCGCGGGCACATCCGTTGGGTTGGTTTTGGTGATGGGGCTGGCGGTGGGCTTGGCTTGTGGGGTGGGCTTGGCGGTGGTATTGGCGAATGCAGACGGCTTGAGCGCGACGCGTGCGCTGGCCCACTTGCGTAGCATCGCATCGCCATCGGCGCCGGCCTCGGTTTTATCCAAGTGTTCAACCAGTGCAGCCTCATCCCCCAACAACAGCGTGGTGCAACCCGGCGCACCCAGAAAATAGCGGGCGGCCTCCATCAGTTGCATCGCCTTCACCGGCTCAATGCGCTCCAAGTGATCCAGCGCCACGACAAACGTGGCGTTGTTCTGCATCACGATGTCCAGAATTAAACGTGGGAAGGCCGAGCGCCAATGATGCGCAAACGCGGCTGAGGCCAAATCGCCCGTCACCTTCGAGGCTTCGTCATTGCCCCTTTCCAGGCGCGCCAACTCGCGCAACTCGGTCTTTAGATCGGCGATCATCATCGGCGGCGTGGGCTGGGCCAAATCGGTCAGCTTGTCCAGCACGCTGTTCACCAACTGAATCCACGGGGTGATGCGCGTATCTAATAAAGAGGCATCGGCCACAAAGCCGATGACGCGGCGCTTGAGCGTGGTGCGGCGCGGGCGCTGGCTCTCCAAAAGCTCGACCACGAGCGTGCTCTTACCGCTGCCATGCGGCCCAAGCAACGCCACCGTGCGGCGCGGCGCGTTGCCATCCAACTGGTGAATAAATTCTTCGAGGGCGCGCGTCTGGTTGCTGCTGAGCGTCGCATCAACCAAAGGCTGATTTTGAATCCCTATTTTTGTTTGTTGGATGGTATTTGTCATAGTCCCGTGTCGCTCCTGTGACCCCCGACCCCTAAAGGGGAGTCGTTGAGTTTGTCAACGACTCCCCATTAGGGGTCGGGGGTATTTGCCTAATTTAGCCGCAAGATTGATGCTTTATGTCTGTTCTATGTGAATAAGTTGTGGATATGTTAGCAGTTTTCTGTGGATTTGTGGCTTGGAAAACGAAAAAGGGATCAAACCCTCGAATGGATTTGATCCCTGCGCCCGGAGGTGCCAGACACCTAGTTACGCTCTAAACCTTCACCAACGAAACCACCAACGACTCCCCATCAAACGTATCGCTAGCGCGGTCAGCATCGCTCGGCTCACCCGCAAGCAGCGCCACCGAGAGCGTCTCGCTCTGAATGTATTCGGCAAACGCGCTCATTGCATGCGCCAATCTGGATGAGGCTTGATACGTGGTTTGGATGCGATCCGAGATGTTTAACCCAGCCTGCTTGCGCAGATCGTTGATGCGACGCACGGCCTCGCGGGCCAACCCTTCGTTGATGAGGTCTTCGGTCAGCACGGTGTCCAACGCAGCCACAATGCCGTTCTCGCCCGCGACCACAAGGCCCTCGCGCGGGATGGCTTGCACAATCAGTTCATCGGGTTGCAACTCGAAACGAGATTGGAGATTAGAGATTGGAGATTTAGCATCGTCGTGACCGTTCAACTGAATGATCACTGGTTGACCCATCTTCACCAACGCCGCAATTTGCATGGCATCCATCGCGGCCAACTCGTTGCGCACTTTGGGCAAATCTTGGCCCAGCTTCTTGCCCAGCTTCTTTAGGTCGGGCAGCACTTTGTAGCTCACTAGGTCGCGCTCTTCGGCCACAAACTCAATCGCCTTCACGTTTAGCTCGTCTTTAATCAAGCCCTCTTGGTTGCGGATGACGCGCTTGCTGGCCTCATCGGCCACCACCAACAGCCGCGCCAAAGGCTGGCGTACTTTTACCTTGCTCTGCGAGCGCACGCTGTGGCCCAAGTTCACCGTAGTGCGGGCAATGGCTGTGTCCAGCAGCAGTTGCTTTTCTTCGGCGCTTAGTTCACGCTTGGTTGGGTAAGTTTGGTGATGCACCGAATAGGTTGGAAGGTTGGAAGGTTGGAAGGTTGGAAGGTTGGAACCTTCTAACTTGCCAACCTGCAAACCTGCAACCAAGTTCTGCCACATCGCCTCGGTCACAAACGGCATGATGGGCGCGATGAGTTTGACCAGCGTGGTCAGCACTTCGTAAAGCGTGGCGTAGGCGACCTGCTTGTCGTCATCCATTGCACTGCCAGCGCCCTCGCGCCAAAAGCGTTCGCGGCTGCGGCGCACATACCAGTTGCTCAAATCATCAATAAATTTTTCGATTGCAAACGCAGCCGTGCGTGCTTCATACGCATCAAAGTTGTCAATCGTAGCGTTCACAGTCTCTTGCAGGCGGGCCAGCACCCACCGATCCAGGTTGGAAGGTTGGAAGGTTGGAAGGTTTGTAAGAAGATTTGAACCTTCCAACCTTCCAACCTTCCAACCTTCCAACTCCCACTTATCGGCATTTGCATACTGCACAAAAAACGAATACACATTCCACAGCGGGATGAGGACACTGCGGCGCACCTCGGCCAGCGTGCTGTAGCCAAACAGCAAGTTATCGTCGTACTTCTGGCGGGCGTATAGCCAGCGCATCACATCGGCACCGGCCTTGTCGGCGGCTTCGCTGAACTCGATGCTGTTACCTTTGCTTTTGTGCATGGCTTCGCCCTTCTCGTCTAGCAAGGTGGCGAAACCCAAGATGGTTTTGGCGGGTCGCTTTTCCACCAACACGGTGCTCATCGCAATCAGCGAGTAAAACCAGTTTCTAAATTGGCCGGGGAAGCTCTCGGTGATGAAGTCTGCGGGGAACCACTTGGCCCAATACTCTTTGTCGGTGCGGTACTGCATCGTGCTGAACGAGACGATGCCCGCATCCAGCCAGGGGTTGCCCACGTCTGGAATGCGGTTGCCAATTAAGCCAGTGACTGGGTGCTTGATCTTGACCGCATCAATAAACGGGCGGTGTGGGGTGTGGCCCTCAAATGCATCCCAGCCCGCAACGGCGCGGACTTTTAGCTCGTCGTAACTGCCGATCACCTCGAAGCTGCCATCCGCATACTCCCAAATCGGTAGGGCCAGGCCCCAGTAGCGTTTCTTGGAGATCATCCAATCGCTCATGTTGCGCAGCCAGTCCATCTCGCGCTCTTTGCCAAAACCCGGCACCCAGTTAATCTGGTCGCTCACCTTCATCATCTGATGGCGCAGTTCGTTCATGCCGATGTACCACTCGTCTACCTGGCGATAGAGCAGCGGCGTTTTGCAGCGCCAGCAATGGGCGTAGCGGTGCACATATTTCTCGCGTTTATAGAAGAAGCCTTTGGCGCGTAGCAATTGCTCAACCACGTTCGGCACATCGTGGGCGTATTGGCCGGTGAGCGGGCCATAGCCGCTCATGTAATTGCCGTTCTCATCCAGTGGGGCCACGCCGGGTGTGCCGTGCGTCTTGCCGAGGTGGTAGTCCTCGGGGCCGCAACCGGGCGCGTTGTGCACAATGCCCGTGCCTTCGGCCTCGCCCACGTCATCCCACAAAATAATGCTGTGCGCGTAGTGGCGATCTTCATCAAAGCCATGCTTGTCGCGCCAGGTGGCCTCGGCATCAATCCAAGCGGGCAAGTCATCGAACAAGCCCTCGTACGTCCAGCCCCCCAACCCGGTGCCAACAATCGTGCCAAGCTGCTCATACTCGCCGCGCAGTTGCTTCAGCGTTTGCGCGCTCAAAATGTAGATGGCTTCCTCGCCATCTTTGTGCGTTTGCTTGACAATGGCATACGTCAGCTTTGGCCCCACCGCGCACATGACGTTCGCAGGCAATGTCCACGGCGTCGTCGTCCACGCCAAAATATATTTGTTGGCCGTCGCCTCAAATTTTTGTGCCGCTTCGTCACCGCTGAAAGCTGACGGCTGAACGCTGAACGCTATCAGCTTCATCCTCACCGTAAACGCCGGGTCTTCGCGGTCTTTGTAACCGTCGGTCTCCATCTCCATGTTAGAGATGCCGGTGGCGCAGCGTGGGCACCAGGGGATGACATCGCCGCCGCGATACAGCCAGCCGTTGTTGAAACACTCTTTGAGGAAGGCCCAGATTTGGTAGTTGTTCTCGTCGGCAAACGTAAAGTAGCTGCCGCCTAATTCGGGCATGCCCAACTGGCCGATGAGTTGCTCGACTGTGCCGGTTACTTGTGCCCCATTGCGCTCTAACGAAATCACTTCGTTGGGATTCTCGACAAGTTTCTGCGCCAGCATGCGCAACTCGTCGGTGTCGTTCCAATCCATCCAGTTGCCCAGGCGCACGGTTTGGTCGGTTTGCAGGGCGGCCATGCGCAGCACACGCTCTTTGCACAGCCGCACAAATTTGTCCAGGCCAATGATCTCGATCTCGTGTTTGTTCTTCAGGTTCAGCGACTTTTCAACTTCTACTTCCACCCACAAACCCTGGCAATCGAATCCATTTTGCCAGCGTTGGTTGTGGCCTTGCATGGCCTTGTAACGCTGCCATACATCTTTGTAGGTGCGGCCCCAGGCATGGTGCACGCCCATCGGGTTGTTGGCGGTGATGGGGCCATCAATAAAACTAAAGCGCTTGTCTGAGTTGGCGCGCAGTTCGCGCAGTTTCTCGAACGCGTGGGTGCGCTTCCAAAATGCCAAAACCTCGCGCTCTTGCGCGGGGAAATCTACCTGATTTGAAACGGGCTGAAACATCGAAAAGGTTGCTCCTGATATGACGGCATCGAGATTACATCTTTATTGCATCTGCTTTGCATCTACGTCTAAAGAATGTTGTTTAGCGAGGGTTAACTCGCATAATTTTACACGCCAGCCGTGTTGGTTCGTTAGGGGAAATAGCTCATCTTTGCGACTAAGCAACAGCACAAGGTATTCATCTTCTGTTGCTGATTACCTTAGGTTTTCACCACAAAGACACAAAGAACGCAAAGAAATCCTTTGTGATCTTCGTGTCTTCGTGGTTCAAATCCGAAAACCTGAGGTAATCAGCTTCTGTTGCTAAACTTCGTTCAACACTGTCGCTCGCGCTTATTTGCACCCTCTGCACCATCATTTACACCAGAATATTCATGCCTGCCCGAAAGCTCACTTCCGTTTGTGCCATCGTTGTGCTACTGCTGGTGCAGGTGTCATTGATGACCCCCGCGCAAGCCTCGCTTAGCACGCCCATCAAAATCATGCCGCTGGGCGATTCGTGGACACAGGGCAGCGAAGACTTTGGCCCGGGTTGGCGCTACTTCTTGTGGCAGCGCTTAACCACCGCTGGCTATAACGTAGATTTTGTGGGCAACCTGAATGTGCCCTATCAGGGTGCGAATGAGTACGATGACTTTGACCCCGACCACGAAGGCCACGGTGGCTGGCGGGCCGATGAGCTGCGCGACCAAATTACCGACTGGGCCAACACCTACCAACCCGATGTGGTGGTGTTGCGTGCCGGAGCCAACGATGTGTGGTACGGCGACGGCCCGATCAACGCCATCAACGACCTCTCGGCAATCATGGATCTGTTGCGGGTGGTGAACCCCAACATCAAAATTCTGGTCGATAACATCACCCCTTGCAAAAAACCACCCCGCACCGATTGCACCCAGGAGATCAACGACCAACGCCTCGCCATTGGCACCGGTCTGGTTCCAGTCATCGCCGCTAAAACAACGGCGCAGTCGCCCATCGTGCTGGTCGATCACGTCTCGACCTGGGATGTGAACGCCGATTTGACCTACGACGGCGTACACCCCAACGCAACCGGCGACAAAAAAATCGCCAAGACGCTGTTCGATGCGTTTGCGGCGTTGGTCGCGCCGCCCGCTGGCTTTAGCGTGGACGATGACGAGACCGGCACACAACTGGATCGTATCAATTATTCCGGCAACGGCTGGGACACTTGCACAAACAATTGCGATGCCAACCAGGTGGGTTTGTTTGGCGGCAGTTACACCGCCAACGACACCCCAAACCAAACAGCGACGATGAATTTTGACATCGCCAGCGCCACCTGCTGGGTAAAGGTCTATGCCGCCAAGAGCGATGGCAGCGGCATTGCTGGCATTTCGCTAGATGGCGGGCCAGAGATCAACCTCGATCTCTACACCTTATCGGACTGGGGGCAAGATGCAGTGTGGGCCAGCAATATCGGCCCTGGCCCGCATAGCGTGGTGGTGCGCGTCACTGGCTCCAAGAACGCAGACAGCAACGGGTATCGCGTGGCGCTCGACCGCATTGAGCATTGTTTGGACGACGGCCCGACGCCGACACCTACTAACTCACCCACGACCACACCGACCAACACATCTACCCCAACGGCAACACCCACCTCAACCCACACGCCCACTACGACGCCGACTAAGACCGTCACCCCCACGCGCACGCCCACCAAGACTCGCACGCCCACCGCGACATCAACCTCTACAGCAACCGCCGAACCTACCAAAACACCCACGCCGACACCCACCCAAACAGCAACATCTACTCCAACTCCAACGTCAACGCCGACTTCAACACCCACTCAAACACCCACTCAAACACCCACTCAAACAGCAACTCCAACTCCAACTTCAACTCCAACACCCACGCCAACTTCAACGCCGACGCTGACCCGCACACCTACGGCAACAGCCTCTACAACACCCAGTCAAACTCCGACGCATACACCCATATTGACCCACACACCCACAAAAACGCCCGTTATCCCGCTGCCACCTACTCCAACATCTCTGCCCTCACCTACAATCACACCCTCAATTTCGCCCACATCTCTACCCACAGCATCGCCTGTGCCAACCGCTACGCCGCTGCCTGGCCCCTCGCTACTGCCAGCGGACGAGACAGCGACCCCGACAGCCACCCCCACGCGCGCGCCCGTACCTCACCGCAGTTTTCTGCCATTTGTGAGGCGTTAATACACCCAAAGCCCGTTGTTTGCCTCCGGCCCTCCTCCTAGCATGGTCGTTTACGTCATAGCTGGATGGGGGTTCAGGAGGCTGACCTGTGTTGCAACGCGCCACATCAAACAACAAATCATTTCAATTACTGCTGCCACTCCTGCGTTGGCTATCCACATTTTTGCTCATGCTGGGGCTGGCATCTGGCTTGTTGATGGGGCCACAGTTGGCCCACGCCGCCCCCGCCAACCCCAATCCTTTCCCCATCGTGCAACCCGATGGCACGCAGGTCGAGGTGGTCATTGTTGGCGATGAAACGAGCAGCATCATCGAAACGCTGGATGGCTTTAGCGTGTTGCCCGATGCCACAACCGGCTACTGGGCCTACGCCATGCTCGACAAATCCGGCCACCTCGTCGCGGGCCATCTCAAAGCGGGCATCGACAACCCCTCGCCCCTCATCAAACACCTGCGGCCCTCGCACACCGAGCTGCAACCCCACCAGCACGAGGCGTATTCGCCTAACTCACCTAGTTCACCCAACCAAGCCCGCTACAACGGCAAAGGTGATCAGCCCGTCCTCGTTATCTTGGTGCAGTTCACCAATCAGTTTCCCATCGGCACCACCCCAGCAGATTGGGCCAGCTTCTTTTTTAGTGAGACTAACAGCGTGCAGCACTACTACAAAGAGACCTCGTACGACCAACTCAACTTAACGCCCGCCGCCGAAACGTCGGGGGCTGCTAACGACGGCATCGTCGGTTGGGTCACGCTGCCGTATGCTCATCCCAACCTCCTCAGCGTAAACGACACGCTGCGCAAAGTGGCAAAAGATGCCATTGCCGCCGCCGACCCGGCGGTCAACTTCGCCAGCTTCGATAGTGATGGCGACGGCTATCTGCAATCCAGCGAGTTACACATTGCCTTGGTTTACGCCGGTTACGAAGGCAGCTACAGCGGCAGCGCGGCCCTGGCCTGCGGCAACCAGGTGTGGGCACACCGCGCCAACTTGGCTGAGGTTGTAAAGGCCGATAACGTGACCGTGCTCAGTTCGTTGGGCCGAGGCGGCTATGCCGCCATGGGCGAATGGCATTGCGCCAGCAACATTGGCCCCGGCCACCCCGCCACGCTGGGCCCCATGGTGCATGAGCTGGGCCACGATTTAGGCTTGCCCGATCTATACGACATCGAGCCATCCGGCAACCCCAGCTCGTATGGCGTGGGCAATTGGGCGGCCATGGGCACCGGCTCGTGGAACTTCACCGCTGGCAGTTTCTATGGCTCATCGCCCGCCTATCAAGACCCGTTTAGCAAGTCGTATCTCGGTTGGCTTACGCCTACGCAGCTCATCAACGCGCAGGCGTCTTTGTTGATTGCGCCCGCAGCCGCATCGCCCCAGGTGATTCAGCTACGCGACAACCCCGGCGGGGTGGATTGGGAATTTCGCTACGCCTCGGGCAGCGGCGAGTACTTCCTGGTGGAGAACCGCCAAAAGCTGGGCTACGACGCAGGCCTGCCCGGCTGCGGCTTGCTCATCTGGCACATCGACGAGGTGATTACCTACACCAACTTCGCCAACGCGACAGATGCGCACCGCCTGGTAGACCTGGAGGAAGCCGATGGCCGCAACGACCTGGACACCAAGACCAACCCCGGCGATATGGGCGATGCCTTCACCAGCACCGCCCGTTTCTTTGGGCAGTTCAGCAAGCCCAGCAGCGTGTTGTATTCCGGCCAGTCCAGCGGCATCACCGTCACCAACATCGTGCCCGAAAGCACGGGTTGCCCCATTAACTTGGCGGCGCGCACACCTACGCATACGCAAATCAGCGGGATGGGAATGCGGGCCGACTTCGTGCCATCTAACCTCGGCGCGTTGCCCACGGGTACGCCCGCTCCAACCGCCATGCCAACACCCATCCCAACGTTAGTGGTTCCCCAATCCACCTCTGCGCCAAACCCAGACCTGCTGCCACGCGCCTATTTGCCGCTTGCGGTGCGTTAGCAAAACTCTTCCTCCCGAATGTTGCTCAAAAGAGCCTGTCGCTTGCGAGTTCAGCCTTCGGGATGATTTATGGGGAAGTGGAAAGCCTATGCCCAATTTATGCAATTCGCTTATGACCCAATTAAGTAAGTTAAAGAAACCCGTCTTTCACAAACCAACGCCACCAATGTGATCATCCGCGTCTTGCTAACTGCAAAACGCCGCCACCAACACATCCAGCGCGGTCACGTCGTCCATCAAACCGGTTTTGATGGCGACATCGGCGTTCAACACGGCCTCATGTGCGCTCACCAGCTCAGCCAAGTTAAACCGCCCGACCTGTTGCATGGCCTTCTTGCCCACAAACGGATGCACGCCGATGAGTTGCGCAAACGCATCACCGCTGAGATGCTCGTTCTCTTTAGCTTGAATCAACAGCCGCGTTTGGCGGGCCAAATGCGAAAGCACCACCAGGGGCGACTCGCCGCGCACCAGCACGCCGCGCACAAACCGAAAGGCTTCTTCGCCATTACGCAAGCTAATCGCATCAATAAACTTAAAAATGTCGGCGATGTCCTCGTCCTTCACCAACAACTCCACGTCGCTGCTCTCGATGCGCCGCCCTAACGCATACGCCGCCAACTTCTCCAACTCGTTATCCAGCTTATACAAATAAGTGCGGCTGTCGCTCGCAAAGTGGTCGCGGTCGTTCTTGTCGCCTTTGTTGATTTTGGTGCCCAGCAGCGTGGCGGCTTGCGGAGAAATCTCGCTGCCTTTGGCTTTGGCCCGCTCGTTAATCCAGCGAATCGGGTTATCCGGCAGATCAAATAACTTGACATGGCCGCCGCTGGCTTTGTCCTGCGCCAGCTTCATCGTTGTGTTCGTTTCCGGCAACGTCTCATCTTCGGCAAACACCAGCCGCGTGGTTTCAGATGTATCGGCCAAGAACTTAAGAAGCTGTGAAGCTGAGTCGTCGCCACCCTCGCTCTTCTCGCTCTTCGTTTTTCCCTTTTTGCTCTTGCCCTTCCCCTGCTCGCTCAGCCAATTGCTCACAATCACTAATCTTTTCTCTGCCAAAAACGGCATGGCATCCGCTGCCGCCATGATGTCTTTGAGCGGCACAGATTTATCTAGCGTCGTTGTGTTCAGCGAGGCAATATCCGGCTCGCCCAGCTTCGCCTTCATCTTGGCGATGTCTTCGTCGCGGGCAAGGCTGTTGGGGCCGTGAAAGATGTACCACATGCTGAAGTATGAAGTATGAAGTATGAAGTATGAAGGGCAACTCATTTTCATCCTTCATACCTCACACCTCATACTTCCGAATATCCATTCGCTTTATACCACTCGTACGCTCGCTGCACCGTCTCCACAAAAGGCCGACTGGTAAAGCCCAGTTCTTTGCGCGCCTTAGCCGAATCAAACCAAAACGTCTCGGCAGAGAGCCGAAGCTGCTGCCCATCTACGGGCAGCTTGAGCTTGAGGCGACTGCGTGCCCAATCCACTGGGCCAGCAATGGCGCGCAGCAGGCTGCCCGGTGTCTTAAGCCACGGGCGCGGCTTGCCCACTGCGTCGTTGATAACGCTCATCAGGTCTTTGTACCAAAGGTTCTCGCCGCCTAGTACATAGCGTTGGCCTGCCCGGCCCCGCTCGGCGGCGCTGAGGTGGCCTGCGCACACATCAGCCACATCCACCATGTTGGTGCCGCCGGGCGGGTAGTAAAACAAATGCTGCTTGGCGGCCTCCAACACCATCGCCCCGCCAATCACATTCACATCGCGCGGCCCCATGATGACGGTCGGGTTCACCGTCACCACATCCAAGCCGTCTTTTACAAATTCCTGGGCCACCTGCTCGGCCAATACTTTGGTGTAGGCATAGTGAAACTGTTCGGGCCGCAGGTTGAACATCGCTGTTTCATCCAGCGCCTTGCCAAACGCGGGCTGGCCCAACGCACTGACGCTGCTGGTGAACACCACGCGCTTCACCTTCGCGTTGCGCGCCGCTTGCAACACGTTGCGCGTGCCTTCGATGTTGGTGTGATACATCTGCTGCACATCGGCCTTCCAATACGTGGCGATGGCCGCCACATGAAAGACAATGTCCACATCGCGCATCGCCGCCTCAAGCGAGGCCGCGTCAGTCACATCCCCCAACGCACTTTCGTAGTGCAAGCCTTGCAAGGCTTTTAGCGAGGAACTCTTGCGGTGCATGGCCCGCACGGTGTAACCGTGTTGGCTTGCGGCTTCAACCAAATTTGCGCCCACCAAGCCCGACGCACCCGTAATCAAACACAACATGAAGCTGCGATTCTATAGGTCATCCAAACACGCTGCGAATTGATCCTTGGTAGCCGCAGACTTTAGACTGCGTTTGAAATAGGAGTAACTCTGACTGAAGCGAATATCTTTGTAGTGGCTTTTCATACTTCGATGCGCAGTCTAAAGCCTGCGGCTACCCGCGTACGTAAATACTTAACGGGTGAATGAACCAGCAAATGCACGTAACTTTACGTCGGCTTCCAAAAAGATGGGGCTACCGTGACCAAAGCACACGATGGTTGGGTTGAGCTTCGCCAACCGTTGAATGGTCTGCTTAGCCTGCTGCATATCTACGGTGAAAGGGGCCATTGGTGGGCGCAGGTTGGGCAGGTTCATCATCGCATCGCCGCAGATCAGCACGCGCCAATGCGGCTGCCACAATGCAATTTGGCCTGGGGCATGGCCGGGCGCGTGAATGATGTGTAACCCGCCCATCACATCTTCCAGCACATCACCGTCGTTCACCTCGCGCTGCACTTCTACGCCAGGCCATACTTTGCTTGGTTGCCACATCAGCTTGCCAATGAGTGAAAGCGAGGCGCGTTCAGGCCGCACCTCCGCCATCTCGCCCTGAATCACTTTCTTCTCCAACGGATGCGCAATCACCTGCGCACCTGTCAGCTCTTTCAGCCGTGCCAACCCACCGATGTGATCGGGATGGGCATGGGTGATGATGATGCGCTTGATGTACTCGGGCTTACCCCCGCGTTGCACAACTTCTTTGACGATGCGTTTGACGCTCGAGGCCAAACCTGTGTCTACCAGGGTGTAGCCGTCGGTGTCGTCAATCAAATACACTCGCCCCAGTTGCAGCGTGGTGAATGTGTACAGGCCTTGAAGAATTTGCTTCATGCGTTACATCATAAGCGGGTGGCCTGGAAAAAACGTGCGACGCACCCGCGATCAAATCGCAGAGGTGCGTCGCACATGATTTCACTAACGCTAGCTACAGCTAATTGCGCTTGCGTCGCGCAACCCACAATGCACCCAAACCCAACCCACCAATCAACGCCACCGCGCCTGCCAGCACCGCTGCCAACAACACGGCTTGCGCGATAGCAGCCGTTGCGCTGCGTTGCACAACTGCATTGTGCAGGGCCGCTTTGGGCTGTGCCACAACCACCGCCGCACGTTGCACCACTGGCTGGGTCGTATCTTGTGTATCCTGCGCCGCATCTGGGGATGCGGACTCCGCTGTCTGCGGCCCATCGCGGAGTTCGGTTTGCACAGGCGCAACGGGCGCGGCTGCATTCGCCGCAACCGGCTCGTTCGCAGTTGCCACAATCGCTGCCGGTTGCCGGGCTGGCACAAAGGCTATCGGCTGCGTCGGTTCACTGTTCTTGTTCGCGCTCACAGCTTCCACATTCACCGAACTCACACCCTGCGCCACCTGCGCAGGCGAAGTGTTTGCTGTTACGCCGGATGCAGGTGCGGCTACGCCTGCTGTAGCCCCATCCACCTTAACTGGAACCACCACGCCGCCCGCTGCGACTGAATTGGCAATGGACAATTGGCTATTGATGATGACTGCGCCAGTTACTTCGGTTTTCACCGGGCCGTATTCAACCGTCGCCCCAGTCGTATCCACCTCGGCCAGCCAATAGCTGTAGGCCGTGCCAGCATCAGTCGTCGTATCCACAAACTCGTAACTCGTGTTGTTGCCCTTTGCCGCAATCATCTCGGCACTGGCCAGCACGGCATCGCTGCGGTTGCCGGTGCTGCTGCGGTAGAGGGCAAAGCCAAACGTGTTGAGCTCCGCGCCCGTCGTCCACTGCACGCGTTGGCCGCTCACGCTGAAGCTGATCAACTCCACCGCCGTCGGCTTGAACGTATGCACCACGGTGTTGCTGGCTGTGGTCGTCACAACTTCATTGCTCACCACGCCAGCCGTGTTTTCCACGGCGCGTGGGTCGCGGTTTACCACCGTCACCACAAAGCTCACACTTACCGTAGCACTTGGGGCCAGGTTGCCCAAGTTCCACACCAACGGGCTGGGCCCGCTGCTTTGGGCAGGCACTGCGCTACCCACCACAAACTGCGTGCCCGGCGGAATCCCATCCGAGATGCGCACATTCGTAGCCGTGTAGTTGCCGGTGTTCGTCACCTGCAACGTGTAGGTAATGCGGTCGCCAACGTTCACCGCCGTCTGCACGCCATTCGTCAGCTCGTCGGGCAGGCTGCGCTTGCGGAAGACCAACTGCGGCGTGCCGCCCACGTAATTGGCGGGGTCTGCCGAGGTCAGCGTCGGCCCATTCGGGTTTGTCGCGTCTTTGCCCGTCACCGTGCCCACGTTGGTGTATTGGCCCGCTTTGGCAATGCCGGTCTTGGTGCAGGTCATCTCCTCATTCACGGCCAGCGCCGTCTTGGGGCAGGTGATTGCGCCCTCTTTGTTGTCGGTCAAGGCTATGTTGCTCAGCGCTACGTTGCCGATGTTTTTCACCACATACGTCCACGTTACAACGCTGCCCACCGGCACCACAATGCCCGGCGCAGTTTGCGCGTCGTTCCCGTTCACAAACTTCTTCAGGCTAATGCCGGGCGCATTCAGATACACACCCGCATCAATCGTCGGGTTGTTCTCGCCACCCACCAACGTCACCGGCTCGGTGCGGCCTGTGGCCGGGTTCACGTTGCTGTCGGTGTCGCTGCCTGGGGTGGTGCCTTGCTGCGTCACCACATAACCCGGCGGCAGCGTAAAGCCCACGCTATACGTGCCCGGCACCAGGTTGGTGAATGAGTAGAACCCGTTCGCATCCGTCGTCGTGGTTGCAATGGCGGTGCCACCGATGTTGTACAAAGTCACCGTCACGCCTGCCAAGGGTGGCTCGGCGCTGGTGCTGCCTTGTTGGCCGTCGCGGTTGGCATCCACCCACACATAGTTGCCCAGGCTGGCCAGCAATGCTGCGCCAAAGTAGTTGGCTGGGTCAGTCGCGGTCAGCGTTGGCCCGTTCGGGTTCGTCGCGTCCTTCGCGGTTACGGTGCCGATGTTGGTGTATTGCCCGGCAATGGCTATGCCTGTCGCCGTGCAAGTCATGCCCTCGCCAATCGCCAAAGTTGTCTTGGGGCAAGTGATCGCGCCGAGTTTGTCATCGGTCAGCGCCACATTGATCAGCGGCGCATTACCGGTGTTGGAGACGATGAACGTCCATGTCACCGCGCTACCCACCGTCAGGTTGATGCCGGGTGCCGTTTGCGCATCGTCGCCATTGACATACTTCTTCAGGCTGATGGCTGGCGCAGGCAGCCACACCCCCGCGTCCAGCGTCGGGTTGTTTTCGCCACTTGCTAGCACCACCGGGGCAGTGCGCCCGCTGGGGCCAACGTTGCTGTCGGTGTCGCTGGCCGGGTTGCTGCCCTGCACGGTATACGTGTATCCCGGCGGAGCCGTAAAGCCCACGCTGTAAGTGCCTGGCACCAAATTGGTGAAGCTGTAGAAGCCGCCTGCATCCGTGTTGGTGGTGGTGATGGCGATGCCATTCACATCGTAAAGCGTGACCAACACGCCGCTCACGCCCGTATTGCCATCGTTCTGCTCACCATCGTGGTTGGTGTCTACCCACACGTAATTGCCCAACGAGGCCGGTTGGTAGAAGCCAAAGTCAATCGTCTGGTTGCCGTTGGCGTCGGTGCCATCCACGCCCGCCGCCGGTTCGCCGCCTGCTGTCAGCGTAATCACGCTGCTGGCTACTACACCCGTGCTGCCCGCGCCGCCCAACGCGCCAATCACGTTGCCGTGATCCTGATCGTTCACATCAGAATTGCCCGCCACCGTGCTGCTGCTGTTTTGGTAGTTGAAGAGTGCGCCGCCGCTCTGGAAGTTGCTGGCTGGCAACACGACGAGGTAGCCCGTGCCGCTGCCGCTGGTCGGCGCGAGGTTGCTGAAGTTATATAACCCGCCCACCGTCGTGGTGCTGCTGATGAGCGTGTCGCCTATGCTAAACACGCCATCATTGTTGGTGTCTTGGTACAGCTGCACCGCCACGGGGTTGGTCACGGGTTGCTCACCCGCGTCTACGCCGCCGTTGTTGTTGGTGTCGAACCACACATAGTTGCCCAGGCTTACTGGGGTGACAAAGCCGATGTCTAGGCCATGATTATTTTGGCCCGCTGTGCCAGTGGTGTAGTAAATCGTCGGCGTGCCACCCACCAACGCTGCATCGCTATCGCGCACATCGGCCACGGCGTTGTTGGTGTTCAGGCCGTTGGCGTTGGCTTGCGTTAGCTGTGCGCCGTTCAGCGCAGCCTGGCCCGGCACAACCGTAATCGAATAGGCTGTGTTGGGCACTAGGTTGCCAAAGTAATAGTTGCCGTTGGCATCGGTCTGGGTGGTGAGCGTGCCTGTCGGCGTTTGCAACGAGACGATGACGTTTTGCAACGCCGCCTCGCCGGGGTCTTGGATGCCGTTGGCGTTGGTGTCTAACCACAGCCGGTTGCCAATTTCGATGGGTGCGTCGTCGCACAACGCAATCACATCGCCCATGCCCGACACCTTGCCAAAGCGCCCGCCCTCAGCCGGGCAGTTGCTAAACAAGCGGTTCTGGCCCGCCGAGTCGCATTTGTCGTAGACCTCGTAGAAGTTTGCGCCTGCCCCGTTGGCATTGCGGTTAAAGCGCACGCCGCCTGCGCGCCAGTCGCCGCCATTGCCTGCTTCGGTGGCAGGGTTCATGGAGGTAAAGGCCGCCGTGGTAAACCCTGGCACCTGCGCCACGCCGCCGGATGAAATTTCGTTGTGGTTGATATTGTTTACAGTCGAGGACGAGAACGTGTCTTGATAAAACTCGCCATTGCCGGGGCCTTGCCCATCGGCCACGCCTGCGCCCGCTGCGCCGCCGCACGAGCCATTAGATTCCAGCGTCCAGCTTGTGCCGGTGGTGCCGCAGGCGCGAATGATGTCGCCCGCGCTTACGCCCTCACCTTGCCCGGCAGCAGCACCCACGCCCGCTGCGCCAGGAATATCCTGCCCGGCCTGGTCGCCAAAGCGGTCGCGGATGCCCAGGATCAGGTCAGTGCCATCAAACGCGATGTCGCTGAGCATGGGCTGGGGGTAGGCGCAATGCGTGCCGCTGGTGCCGTTGGTGAATTGGTTGGTGGCCGTCCACGCGTTCCAGTTGCCTGTGCCGCCGGGGCCACAGAAGTTGCCCGGCGCGCCATGCGGGTAGCTGGCCGCAGCCAGCGAGAACGAGAAAACCGGCGCACCGCTAAAGCTGCCATTAAAGGTGTAGATATACGCCGATAAATTGGCCGCGTTGTTGGTGGATTGGGCCGAGCACACGCCGCCCACAAATAAAACGCCATCTTTGTAGCCCAGCCCAAAGGGCCGCGCATCGGCGGCGTTGGCGCAGGGCGAGGGGATGGCCCCTCGGTCTGTGGCGGCGGGCGTGGCGGCATTCACATCTACCGAATATAAGTGGCGGTCGTTCAGGTTGACGACGAACAGCACGCTTCCTAGCGCGCCATCGTCCGAGAGCGCCATGCCACCCAGCGAACTCTTGCCCACCGAGTCCCAGTTTGCATATTCGTTAAGCCAGGTGCCGGGGTTGTTGTTGCCGGGGCCGGTGTTGGTTGTGCCGCTGGTGTGCGTGTCGGTGCCTGCGTTGGGGATAGACACCAGCACGCTGGGTGCGCCCGCTGTGATGGGGATTTTGTAGACGGCGCCGGGGCCGCCGGGGCCAAAGCCCGCATACAGCTTGTAGAAGCTGCTGGTGAATAACGTCTTGTTGGTGCGTTGATACGCCAAACCAAACGTGGTGCCCACCTGTTGCGCCGTCGCCAGCGAGCCCGGGGCGGGCGTGCGGGTGGCCCCATACGGCGAGCCGGTGCCGTTGTAGGGGAAGCTCACCATTACGCTGGTGGCATTGTTCGCGCCGTTTACTTGGTCGCCAAACACATACGAGCTGGTGCACAGCGTGGGGTTGTTCTGGCAAAACTCGGCGGGTTTGTTGATGGCGAAGTTGACGTTGCTGGTGTTGCCATCGGCCACAAACTGCACGCTGGTGCCATTGCCGCTGCCACGCGCACTGGGTGCAAAGCCCGTTGGCAACGTGCTGAACTCGATGCGATACGGGCCGGTGCCTGTGGCCGTAAGCGTATACGCGCCGCTGGCACTGCTGGTGGTGGTGCCCTGCAAGTTGCCGCCAGCGTCGTAGGCGTTTACGGTGATGCCCGCCACGCCTTTGTCCACAGCAGTACCCAGCGTGCCAGCCGTGTCTTGGGTGCCGTTGCTGTTGAAGTCTTGGAAGACCGTGCCGGTGATATTGCCCGCCGCTAGCGCGGGTTGCGCCATCTGCATGAGTGGCAGGCTGCCCGCTGCCAGGGCCGTTGCGGCAACTGCGCGTGCCACTTTGCCGGTAAACGCCGCTTGCAGCCGCCGAGCGAATGAAAGTGATGACAGTCTGATTTGAGATGTGCGCGATGTTTGCATAAAGCCCCCTGATTTTGCTGTGAATGTTTTGAGTTGAACGTTGCTCTCATTCTAAAGTTGCACGCTCGACTCAGCCTTTAGTTGGTGTCTATCATATTGGTATCCAGAACAATGTCTAATCCTTTTGGCGGAGTTCCTTTTGTAGCCGCTGGGTAGCGGTTTATCAGTTTGAATGCGTTTTATTGCGTTTGTGGTGTGGGGTATCGGTTCACAGCAGCCATCGAAGCCAGCAAAAAATATAAGTATGGCGAGGTGTGAGGGTGGGATGAAACGAACCCCCGACCCCTAAAGGGGAGTCGTTG
>JAYTNY010000116.1:0-5705 GCA_043748055.1 Roseobacter sp. | reverse complement strand
ATTCTTTTTTTTATTAGACCTCTTGCAAAAGTAGGGGCGTAGCATGCTACGCCCCTACGAACGCCGCGTGCGAATGGACTTTTGCAAGAGGTCTATTGGAGGCTATTGAAAGTAATGATGACAACCTGCAAACTAATTCAAACGGGCGAGACCTACCACGGCAAACAAGGCTTCAACTACTTCGCAGGTGTCTCCAGCGAAACTGCCGGTGCGAAAGGCTTGTGTATGCACTTGCTGACGATTCCGCCAGGCGGCAGAGCCAAAGCACATTTGCACGAGAACCACGAGACCACGATCTATGTGCTAAGCGGTATTGCAGAGATGTATTACGGCGAGGGACTGCGCGAACACATGACCACGAAGGCGGGCGACTTTATTTACATCCCAGCAGGCGTGCCGCACTTGCCCATGAACAGCAGCCAGACCGAAGTCTGCACCGCCGTCATCGCTCGCACCGACCCCAACGAGCAAGAGAGCGTGGTGCTGCTGCCGGAGTTGGATTCAGTTGTGCCTGCGTAGGTTCTAACGCGCGTTTTGCAACACGCCGAAGTGCGTTTGTGTCAGCGTTTGCGCAGATTGATCGGGGTCGAAGTACTCGCGCCAGTACCAAATTTTGTCGTCCTGCATCACCCCAATAATCAAATCTTGGTCGCCGCCGCGCATGCCCGTAACGCGGTTGGTGCAACGCCAGGTCTGGTTCACCGCAATGTTTTGGCCGTCATACACAATGCGGTGCAGCTCAATCTCGGTGTCGGTGTAGTTTTGGATGTACTGACCCACGCTGGTGCACAGCTCGGCATGCCCGCGCACGGTTTCCCACGCATTCAAAATCACGCTTTCCGGCGCATGCGAATCGGTCACCACATCGGCATTGCCCAGCCGCCAGCCCTGCATCACATGGCGTTGTTGTAGCGCCACAATCTCGTCCGGGGTCATGGGGCGTTGCGGGGCGGGGATGTGAGTTGGGCGCGATTCGGGCCGCAGTGGCGCATCCCAGCTTGTGGCGCAAGCGCGAAACTTATCGTTGTGCGTGCGCATATAAACAATGCGGCCCTCGCGCTCGTGAATCAAAATGCCCTGTTCGCACTCGCGGCAATCGCCCTTGTCTTTATCCTGCACGCGGAAGGCCCACTCGGCCACATGCCAGTTCGGGTCGTGCATGTCGCTGAAGGCGCGGCGCAGCAGAATACGCATGGCTTGCGCGCTTTCCATCGAGGCACTTACCACCAGCGCAATTTCGGCGCGGCCTTCCAGGGTTTGGCCGTCAATCACCCATTGCGCGGCGGGGTCAAATAATGCAACAACTTGATTGGGGTCGCGGCTTTGCCATGCGGCAATTAACTTGTCAAAGATTGGAATGTTCATCTAAATGAGGGGAACACGAAGAAGCGAAGAAACGAAGAAGAATAAGAAGATACTATCTCTTATCTTTGTTTCTTCGCTTCTTCGTGTTTAAGTTTAGAAAGACGGTCTGGCTCTAACCAAACATCTTCTGAAAACGCATCATCAGGTTCATGTCGCCGCTGATCTTGAGTTTGCCAGTCATAAACGCTTTGGTGGCGTCTAGTTTGCCGGTCACAATGTCCAGCCAGTCTCTGGCCGAAACGGAGATGGTGACGGTGGGGTCGGGCGCGGTGCCTTCCTCCCAGGTCGCCTTGCCATTGGCAACTTTGATGATGTGCGTGCCACCGCCTTCGCCCGATGTGTTGAGTTGAATCGAGGCGTTCACCCCTTTGGCCTGCCCCGGGTTAAACGCCTCAATCATGCCTTGCAGAACTTCAGATACCTTCATATACAATCCATTTTAACTTTAATAAGAACGGCTGATTACCTTGGGTTTCCTGATTTGAACCACGAAGGACACAAAGAAACACAAAGAACACGAAGAATTGTGCAAAAAAGAATCTTCTTTGAGTCCTTTGTGTTTCTTTGCGATCTTTGTGGTGAAAAACCTAAGGCAATCAGTAAGAACGGCTAAAAGAAACTTATGAGACGTCGCCGAACCTTACGCTCAACCCTCATCCCCATACTCGTCGTAGCGGGGCTTGCAGCGTTGGTGTATGTCATCGCAACAACGATTTCGTTTATCAACACGCGCAACCTGCTGCCGCGCGGCACCACGTTGGCAGGTGCCGATGTAAGCGGCTTGACGACGAGCGAAGCGATTAGCAAGACCGCGCGGGCGTTGCAGGGGCCAGTGTTCCTGCGCTACCAGGCGCAAAACATCACGCTATTGCCCGCCGAGGTGGACTTCAGTTTGGATGATGTTGCTGCACAAGCCACGCTGGATGCGATGATTGCGGACAATCGCGGCTTCACCAAGTTGACCCAACTGTTGCTGCGCCAGGCCATCACTGGTTCGCCCATTTCGGTGCTGCCGCAGTTCTCGCCCACCAAGCTGGATGCCTATCTCGATAATCTCTCCAAAACCTACGACAAAGCGCCGCAAGCGGCTGCACCCAACCTCGACTCGCAACAAGTGATTACGCCGCAATCGGGGCTGGCGCTCAACGTCATCGAAGCGCGCCAATTGTTGTTGGATGCGCTGGGTTCCATCACCAACCGCACCATAGATTTGCCGATAGATGTGTTGCCGATTAATCAGGCCAACGTCGCCTCGCTAGAAGCCTCGGTGCGCGAGCGGCTGGCAGCGTTTACCCAGACCGAGGGTAACTTCGCCGGAGTCTTTGTCAAAGATTTGCGCACAGGCGAGGAGATGCGCATCAACAGCGATGTGGCGTTCTCAGCGCAGGGGTGGCTTAAGCTAGCGTTGGTGCTAGAGACCTATCGCCTCAGCGCCGACCCCATCCCGCCCCAAATTGCGCAACAACTGGATGCGGTGGCTTTGCAAGGCAACAACGCCAGCGCCAACGACCTGCTGCGCACGCTGGGCCAGGGCGATGCGCAACTGGGGGCAGACCAATTGAACGAGACGCTGCACAAACTGGGCCTGCTCAGCACTTTTCTGGCGCAGCCGTTTGGGCAGGATGGCGTGGCCGCCACGTTTGTGACACCTGCTAATTCACGCGCCGAGGCAGCCCTTACGCAACCCGACCCCAACGCCCAAACCACGCCCGCGCAAATCGCCTCGGTGTTGGAAACAATTGAGCAATGTCGCAACGGCGTTGGCCCGCTGCCATTGGCATTTGAGGGCGCGTTTACACCCGCTAAATGCACCCAAATCTTGGGCTTGCTCTCGCGCAACAAAATTAACGCACTGATAGAAGCGGGTAGCCCCCCCGGGGCCAGCGTGGCGCACCGCCAAAGCTGGAACGAGACCACACACAGCGATGCGGCGTTGGTGCGCAGCGCGGGCGGCACCTACATCATTGTGGTGGCGCTGCACGGCAAAGAGGCGTTGAACTGGCCCGACACCTCGGTGCTGATTGCCGATATTGCGCGGCTGACGTTTGCGCTGTTTAACGGCCAAGTGCCGCCAGCGGTGGGCGGCATTAGCGCGCCACCTGCGCCGTAGTGATATGTTGGTGACATACACAACTAATGGAGGTGCGAAGTGAGTGAACAATCGATCAGGAATGAGGCTTTCAGAACCTATCTTCGACAGATGAAACGAGACAAGGACACGCTGTACTACGCGCATAAACTGGTCGAATCATCATTTCGTCTTCCGGGTGATGTTCGAGATGAAATATCTCAACGCGAACTGATGAAGCAAATTCTTGTGGCAGATCTTTACGCGCTGAGTACATCGCATGGATTGTTCAACTTGTCGGATTTGACCTTGCAGGATGTGCGAGACATTGAGCGCGTTGCTAAAGTTGACGACGCGGATGCACGAAATTTTTTGCTGGGTCAGCTTTGGCATGCCGCGGGGTGCTACAGAAAGGCGAACAAAGGATTTATGCGCTCGGCGATGCGCTACTTTAAGCGCGTGCCCGATAAGCTACGGTTGGCAGCGTATCACGAGATGGTCTCTGAATGCCTTGCCGCGCTCGACTATCCGGCATTTTTGAAGCACGTTCCCGATTTGCTAAACGCTGTTGCCCCAGAGTGGCATGCCCATCGGCTGATTAGGGTTTATCGTGCGTGCGAACAGCAAGAGGACTGGCTGACCTATTTGGCATTACGAAAAAAATGGGATGAGTTGCCGATCAATGCGCATGTTTGCGACTGCCTTTTCAATCAAGTAGCAACAATGGATGGCTTGGCCGCGTTTCATCGGAAAGACTACAAACCGATCCCGAAGCTATTGATTAAAGCCTTAAATGTGAGGGGCTGCCCACATCTAAACTCTGGCAGCGCACGTTTGACACTGGTTGAGAAGCTAGTAAACGCCAAACTGTATGCCAAAGAAACTCGGCAGTATCTTGAGAAGGCGATGACCTTTCATTCGTCTCAAAAGGCAAAAAAACTGCTGAGTCAACTGGACAGCACGCCATAGCCTATCCAGTAAGAGAGTCAAGCTGGCTTCAGGTTAGCTCGGCTCGAAAGCCCTCGCGCCAGTTGGCATAGCGCGGTCGCCAGCCCAATCTCCGCGCCTTCACGTTCGTCGCGCCACGCTCCCAGGCAGCAACACCGGGCTTGATGGGCGGCGCGGGCGCACCAATCAACCGCGCATATTCCGGCACCCACTCGGTTCTCTTTGCAGGTACATCATCCACGATATTGACTGGCCCAGCAGGCCAATCCAACGCCTGCAACGCGGCCTGAGCCGCATCGGCTACATGCACAAACGAGGTGATGCCATCGGTGGCTTCAACCTCGCCCCGCTGAATTTGTTCGCTAGTCAGGCCATTGCGCGAATACCACGTGCCAGGGCCGTAGAACAAGCCATAACGCAAGACCACGCCGATTGGCATTTCGGCCACGGCCTGTTCGAGCGATTGCACAGCGGCCACCGCGCGGCCGCGTACGTCAGGCGCTTCAAGATCGAGCAGTTCGTCTTCGTGGGCTGGGTTTTGGCCCGGCGCATACATCCAAGAAATGCTTTGGGCGACCATGCGTTGCACGCCAACGGCGCGTGCCGCATCCACCAAGTTGCGCGTGCCTTCGATGCGCAAGCGGGAATTGCCCGTGAAGTCGCGCGCACTCAGGTCGGTCAGTTGGTGGATGACCACATCGGGATGTTCGTTGCGCAAGGCAGCAAACAGAGCCGAGCGGTCGAAGGCATCCGCCACCACAGGTCGCCCCCCCAACGCTTCAATCTCTCTGGCCTTTGTGGGGTTGCGGGTTGTCCCCGCAACATCATGCCCCGCTTCGGTCAGCAAGGGCAAAAGTAGGCGCCCAATCACGCCAGTCGCTCCAACTAAAAGTATCTTCATGTGTTCACTCTTTATTCGTAACTGCTCAACCTCACACTTTTCTCGACAGAATGAACAGAATTCAACAGAATATTCTGTAAATTTTGTTCATTCTGTCTAAATGATTGAGAGATGGGCTGAGTAGTTACCTTTATTCGGAAACCTTGCCAGCGCGAAATTGTTGGAGGGTGGTGACGATGACATTGGGGGTGGCAGTGTCCATAGATGAGAAATCAGCTTCATTCATGGTAGTCGCACGGCTTTAGCCTGCACCAAATATATGAGTGACTGTGTCAAGGGCCATGATTTCGCCCGTTGTTACTCGTATAGGCCGCAGTCTAAAGCCTAGACTCAGTAGTTGAAAGATTCGACAAAACGGGCGGGTTCGCCACTTCCGATACGATACGGATGCAAAAACCAATCGAAGGAAGGAGCGAACCCAGA
>JAYTNY010000115.1:0-11798 GCA_043748055.1 Roseobacter sp. | reverse complement strand
GGTATCAAAATGCACCCAGATGGGCCGATTAGCGGGCAACGACACAATCATCTTGTTGTGGTCGCGCACCCAATTCACCTCGTGCTTCACAATCAAGTCACGCTCGGCGGGGTCAAGATCGCGGCCATCGAATAAATACACATCGCGGGCAGGTATGGGCCGGGCACTCACGGCGCGCATCAGACGTTGATCGCCAGCGCCGCACATCATCGCCAACGGCATCCCAAAAATGTAGCCGCTGGGCGAGGTCTCAAATGTGTTGAAGTCGCCGTGCGCATCCAGCCAGACGAGTACCGGATCAAGCCCGGCGCGTTGCAAACCCGCCAACACAGCAATGGCGTTGCAGCAGTCGTAGCCCACCGAGATGGGGCGCTTGCCTGCTATCGCAGCGCGGCTAACGCGGTCGGCCAATGGCTTGTGAATCGAAGAAAGCCGCGCCAGCATGTCTGCCCCGCGCACGTTGGGCGCGTTGATCTCCCAATCCGGCTGAGCCAGCACGCGCATCTCGGGGCGCGGCTCGTCCATAAAGAGCGGGGTAAGAATGTATTGAACCGGCTGGTTGAGTTGCGTGAGCTGGGTAAGAGTGCTGTTCATCGCCGATAGTGTCGCACATACTCTGGCGTGGGGATGCCCTCGCGCAGGTCGGGGTCGTTGAGCGGCGGCAAATAATTTTGTTGGATGGGAATGACACCCGCCCACAGCGGCAGCGCGTAGTCATCGGGTTCATCGTGGGGTGGGCCGGTGCGAATTTTGGCGCTGGCGTTGTCAATCGTCATGGCGACCACGGCGGTGGCATCCAGCTCTTTGGCGTGGGGTTGGCGCGAATCCACCCAGCGCCCGCGAATCAAATGCTCGCTTAAAACTTCCAGCGCACGCATTTTCTCGGCTGCGTCTTCAATCAACCGGCCCCGCCCAAACAACACGGCAGAGCGATAGTTCATGGAGCTATCGAACGTGGAGCGCGCGATGACGAGGCCGTCTAGCAGCGTCACCGTCACACAAATTGGCTCGCCGGAACCCATGCGCTTGAGCATGCGGCTGGCCTTTGCACCGTGCAAAATAATTTCATCGCCCATGCGGGCATGTATTGTGGGAATGACGAACGGCAGGCCGTCATCGATGAAGCCGACATGGCAAAACAAGGCTTCGTCCACGATTGGGTAGATGGTGGCGGTGTCGTAGCTGCCGCGCTCGGGCATGCGGCGCACGCGGGTTTGGGGGGTTTTGTCAAAAGTAGGCATGGGTTGATAAACAGAGTTTTGTTGAGTTCGCCTTTCAACCCCCGACCCCTAAAGGGGAGTCGTTGAGTAACGCTGAAAGCGCATCATCGACTCCCCTTTAGGGGTCGGGGGTTATCCCACCTGCTTCAAGATGGGCCGAGTTAGATCAGAAAGTTTGGTGATTTGTTGGCCGCGCTCATTGAAGTTGGCGGGGGCCAGCCATTGCTCGAAGGCGTGTTGCAGGGCGGGCCATTCGGAATCGATGGCGGCATACCAGGCGGTGTCGCGGTTGCGGCCTTTGACGAGGGTGGCTTGGCGAAACACGCCTTCGTACGAGAGGCCCAAGCGCAGGGCAGCGGCGCGCGAGGGCGCGTTGAGCGCATTGCACTTCCATTCGTAGCGGCGGTAGCCCAGCGCAAAGGCTTGGCGCATCATCAAATACATGGCCTCGGTGGCGGCAGGTGTGCGCTGCAGCAACGGTGAGAAATTAATCCACCCAACCTCGATGGAGCCGCTTTTGGGGTCTATGCGCAGGTAGCTGGCTACGCCGGTTGCCTTCTGCGTGGCCGCATCCACGATGGCGTAGAAGAACGGATCATCTTTGCCTGCAAAGGCTTTTACAGAATCGTAATACTCGGTAAAGGTCTCGAAGGGGCCGTTGGGCAAATAAGTCCAGTTGCGGCCCTCGGCATCTAAGGTGTTAGCAGCGAAGAGGTCGGCGGCGTGGCGCTCTGCATCTAACGGCGCGAGGCGAGAGTAACGACCTTTCAGGTTTGTGCGGGGTGGCGTGGGCGGCGGCTGCCAGTTTGGCACGGGCAAGCCGATGGGTTGATTGAGAGAATTAAGTTCGTATGACATTATTTGAATTCAAGTTGCGAATGAACCCCCGGCCCCTAAAGGGGAGTCGTAGATTTTCTCAGCGACTCCCCTTTAGGGGTCGGGGGTTCTGAAGGCTAGCTCTTATTGTTGCCAGGCTCAAAAATTGCCATCCACCGTGTTGGATTCTCCAGCGGCGTAAAACCGAATTGCGCATACAGGCCATGCGCATCCCGCGTAATCAGTAACCAGCGGCGGATGCCTTGTAAGTCCGGGTGCGCCTTCATACTGCGCATCAGCCATTTGCTTAGGCCTTGTTTGCGGTGGGCCTCCAGAACATACACATCGCACACATACGCAAACGTGGCGAAGTCTGTAATGATCCGAGCCAACCCCACCTGTTGCGTTTGGTGATACAAGCCAAAGTTAAGCGAATGCTGCAACGACTTGACAATGACCTCGCGTGGCCGCCCCGCCGCCCAATACGATTGCGAAAGATAAGCATAGATCGCGTCTGCATCCAACTTGCCCGGGTCTGTGCTGATGGCGTACTCGCCCTTGTTTGCCTCAAAGTGGCTCATATGTTTTGCTGTTTATCCTCCAAACGCTACCTAAAAAGTGGCCTTGCCACAAGTGCCATTGTTGAGCAAATTCGCAGGGCCATTTTGGATACAATCATTAGAGATTAGAGATGATCCCAATCTCCAATCTCCAATCTCTAATCTCCTCTTCTGCCATGCCCAAACGCGCCGCCGAAATCTCCCTGCTCAAAATCAACCTTGAGCCTAATCACCCTACCCCTATGTACCGCCAACTGTATGAGGGCATGCGGCTCGCCATTTTAGAGGGCGAGTTTGCGCCGGGTGCGCGCATGCCCGCCACGCGCACATTGGCCCAAGAGATGGGCGTGAGCCGCAACACCGTGATGCAAGCCTTTGAGCAATTGTTTGCCGAGGGCTACCTGGAAGGCCGGGTGGGCAGCGGCACCTATGTCTCGCGGGCCTTGCCAGATGATTTGTTGCGTGCCAGCCCCATCAGCCCCATCCAACCCAAGCCTGCCCGCAAACTGGTTGCACCCACACGTGCGCTTTCGCAACGCGGCCAGCAAACGGCCTTGCTGCGCATGTATGTGAGCGATGACAACACCTACACCGTACGCCCGTTCGTCACCGGCTTGCCCGCGCTAGATGCCTTCCCGATGGACACCTGGATTCGCGTGACAAATAGATGCTGGCGCTATTTGTCCTCGCGCGAGCTGGGCTATGCCACACCGGCGGGCTATTTGCCGTTGCGCAAGGCCATCGCCGCCCGCCTACGCGAGACGCGGGCGGTGCGCTGCGAGACTGAGCAAGTGATTATTGTGGGCGGCACACAGCAGGCCATCAACTTGTGCGCGCAAATTTTCTTAAACCCCAGCGATGCCGTGTGGATTGAAGACCCGTGCTACATGGGCGCGAAGGCCGCGCTGCGCAACAACGGTGCGCGTCTGGTGCCGGTGCAGGTGGATGCCGAGGGCCTGCGCGTGAGCGACGGTGTGGCACGTGAGCCGAATGCAAAGATGGCGTTCGTCTCGCCCAGCTACCAAGTGCCCATGTGCGTGACGATGAGTTTGCCGCGCCGGTTGGCCTTGCTAGACCACGCTGCGCGCACCGGCATGTGGGTGATTGAAGATGACTACGACAGCGAGTTTCGCTACGCCGGTCGGCCACTGGCCTCGTTGCAAAGTTTGGACACGGCCCAGCGCGTCATTTACATCGGCACCTTCAGCAAGAGTTTGCTGCCCGCGTTGCGCCTGGGCTTCATCGTAGTGCCACCGGATTTGGTGGATGCGTTTACGGCGGCGCGCGCCATTGCCGACCGGCACGCGCACACGTTGGAACAAGCAGTGGTGGCCGAGTTCATTGCCGAGGGCCACTTTGCGCAACACCTGCGCCGCATGCGCACGCTATATGCCGAGCGCCAGGCCGCACTGGTGAGCGCCGCCGAGAAAGAGCTGGCAGGTTTATTGGAGGTGCAGCCCGCCGATGCTGGCCTCAATTTGGTGGGCTGGTTGCCGGACGGCGTGAGCGACGTGGCAATGTCGCAAGCCGCAGAGCGGGCGGGGTTGAGCGCGCCGTCGTTGAGTTCGTTTGCGATTGATCCGGTGAACGAGCCGCTGACGCGCGGTGGCCTACTGCTGGGCTATGCCCCGTTTGCGCCGAGGGAGATTCGGCGGGGGGTGAGGGAGTTGGGGGGAGTGATGCGCCAACTTGCGCCTTCCCTCGTCACCCACTATTCTTGAATGCATGACCCAAACCACACCCGTCTCCCACACCCCCGGCATCACCCGACCCGACAAAAAGTTAATCGAAGCCCTCAAGGAAATTGGCAGCGCCACGGCTGCGGGCGAGCTGACCCGCCTGGGTATTCGCAACGCGCACATGCAGGGGCCAGTGGCTTGGAACAAAGGCAAGTCCTTTGTTGGCCCGGCCCTTACGCTGCAATTTATGCCCAAGCGCGAAGACCAATACAACGTGGACGAATACGCCGACCCGGAGAAGCAATTGCACCGGCATGTGCTGTATCACACCCAACCCGGCGACATCGTGGTTGTGGACGCGCGCGGCGACATGATGAGCGGCGTGTTTGGCGAGATGATGCTGACGTTCTTCAAGGGCCAGGGCGGCATTGGCGTGGTGATTGATGGCTGCATTCGGGATTACCCGCATGTGAAGATGCTGGACTTGGGCTTATGGCTGCGTGGCGTTACCCCCAATTTTCATACGCAAACCAATATTATTCCGTGGGCGGTCAACGTCCCAATCGCCTGCGGTGGTGTGCTGACGTTGCCCGGAGACATTATTGTGGCCGATGACGATGGCGTGGTGGTGGTGCCCGCCAAGCTGGCTCCGGAGTTGGTGCGAAAGGCCACCGAGCATTCCGAGTGGGAAGTGTTCAGCCGCATGAAGCTGGAAGAAGGCGGCCACCTGCGCAAGTATTACCCGCTAAACACCGAGGCCCGCGCCGAGTATGAGGCGTGGCGTGCGAAGCAAAGCAAGAAAGCAAAGAAGTCCAAAACCAGTAAGCGCAGTTTGAAAGCGGTTGGTTGAATTTGTAGTGTTCTGCCATTATTCACACGCAAAGTATCCTGAGCGAAGTCGAAGGATGCGGGCATGGCAGAACTTCTCTAGCCAAGCTCTGCATAGTTCGCCTCCTTCGACTTCGCTCAGGATGCTATTCGACGCGGCGCTGCGCCGAACGTTCGGGATGCTATTCGACAGGGGCAGGATGCTTTGCGGGTAAAGTTAGTTTCTTCATGCGAAAATTGCGCGTATGAACTCGCCAACCGACTCAACCCAGCCCCTTCAAACCGACATCCTCATCATCGGCGGGGGGGTGATTGGGGTGTGCGTGGCGTATTACTTGCGCCAACGCGGCGCGAGCGTAACGCTGGTGGAGAAGGGCGAGATCGCCTCGGGCGCGTCCTATGGCAACGCGGGCTGGGTGGTGCCCAGCCACAGCATCCCGCTGCCCACGCCGGATGCGGTGAAGAATGGCCTAAAGTGGATGCTGAACCCGGCCAGCCCGTTTTACATCAAGCCGCGCCTCGACCTTGATTTATTTTCGTGGCTGCTGAAGTTTGCATTGGCGGCGCGACACGAGCCAATGCACCGCGCCATCCCCGTGCTGCGCGATTTGAACCTGGGCAGCCGCTATTTGTTTGATGAACTAGCCGCCGTGCCCGGCTTGCACTTCGATTACCACCAGCAGGGCATGCTGATGGCCTACAAGACCGGCGAAGGCTACGCGGGTGCGAAGCATGAAGCCGAGTTGTTGCATCGCTACGGCCTGACGTGCGAGTTGCTGAACGCCGACCAGACGCTGGCGCTGGCCCCCATGCTGAAGCCCGATTTATCAGGCGGCCTGTTCTTCCCCGACGACGCACACATGAACCCAGCGCTGTTTGTGCGCAACCTGGCGGCCCACGCGCAAGCAATGGGTGTAACGATTCTGACGCACACCGAAGTGACTGGGTTCGAGGTTGACGCAGGCCACATCAAAACAGTGCAGACAAACAACGGCGTGAACGGGGCGATTGCAGCGCAGCAGGTGGTGTTGGCCGCAGGCGCGTGGTCGCCGCTGGTGGCAAGAGAATTAAAGCTGCGGCTGCCGGTGCAGGCGGGCAAGGGCTATAGCGTGACGATGAACCGCCCCGCCAACGCCGCCGCGTTTCCCATCGGCTTGGCCGAAGCCCGCGTGGTGACTTCGCCATTTGCTAATAGTTTTCGGCTGGCTGGCACCATGGAATTAGGCGGCATAAATCTGGACAAAAACCAACGCCGAGTGGATGCGATTGTGCGTGCGGCCCGCGACAACTTTGATGGCCTTGAAGATGTAGCGACGACCGAAGTGTGGCAAGGTCTGCGCCCTTGCACGCCAGATGGCTTGCCGGTGATTGACCGTGCGCCGCATCTCAAGAATCTTATTCTCGCCACCGGCCACGCCATGATGGGCCTCTCGCTTGGCCCGATTACTGGCAAGCTGGTGGCACAACTGGCCTGCGGCGAAACGCCGAGCATTGATCTGAGTTTGTTAAGAGCAGATCGGTTTTAACCACAAAGATCACGAAGAAGGCACAAAGCTCACAAAGGTTTTCTTTGTGAGCTTTGTGCCTTCTTCGTGATCTTTGTGGTTAAAAAATCTTCTACCCGCTGGGCGTTGGCGTGGGTTGCGACTTGGCGGGTTGGGCTTTGGTTACAGGCAATGTGCGGATGGGTTTGGTGCAGCGCACGCCGCCCGCCACCACCCAGCCCGTAAAGCCGCGCTCGCTGGTGCCAAACACCCATTGGTTGTTGGCGTTGCGCCCACTGGCAACAAAGGCCTCGCCGGTGCGCGCTACACCCAGCACCGCGAAGGTGCGGGCCGGGCCACTACGCACGTTGACACCCGTCGTCACAAACACGGTGCATTGAATGCCGTTGATTGCGGTAGGCGGCAGCGTGGCTGCTGCCGTGGGCACAAGAGTTAGCGTTGGGGTGGGGGCTAGCGTGGGTGCGAGTGTGGGTGTTTCGGTAGGTGTGGCGACGGGTGCTTCGGTTGGCGCAAGCGCGGCGGTTGGGGTGGGCGTGGGTGCATCCGCAGCCAGCGCTGTGCTTTGCAACAGGGGCAACCCGGTGATGCTGCCAAAGCAGAACACCGAAGCCGCAATGACCCAGCCCTGGCGATTGACCGACGGCACGCGCCCGCCCAGCCAAAAGCCATCCTCGCTGCGGCCAACGGCCACAAACGTCTCGCCTTCGTTGAGTTTGATGAACGCGGGGAAAGCAGTTCCTGGGCCGCGCCGCACATTGAGGCCGTTGGTGATGACCACGGTGCAGTTCAGCTCGGTGGGTGGCGCGGGGGTAGTGGTGGCTGGGATGGGCGTTAGCACCAGCAGGGTGGCTGCGGGTGTTTGGGTTGCTGGCTGAGTGGGTGCTTCGGTGGGTGTGGACGTTGGGGGTGCGGCTGTCTTGGTCGGCAACAAGGCCTCTGCGGTTAGGGTGGCAATGCTGGCGGCGGATGGCGTGCGCGTGGGGAAAACCATCTCCTCGACCGGGACGGTGCAACCCAGCGATGTGGCCAACACCCAGCCATTGATGCGTTTGGGGGTGGTGGCATACACCCACTTGGCATCCTCGCTGCGCAGGGTCACGCTCAGCACATCGCGGTTGGCAAGAGTGGCAACGGATGCGGCGGCTGGGTCTGGGGCCTGGCGCAAAATAAGGCGGGTGGTGGATTTGACGATGCACATGGACAGAAACGGGCTGGGCGGCAGTGGTGTGGGCGAGGGTAAGCTGGCCTGGCGCGTGGCCTCCATACGCGCCGAGATGCGCACGGCGGCTTCGGGGTCAATTTTGCACGCAGAGAGCAATAGGGCTGCGCACCCAATCCAACACAACAACCTGCAAAGCGAGGCAGGCGCACGCAATTTCATGGTTAAACACGGTCTCCTGAGTTCAAGATCAAGCTGGGCCATTGTCCCCGCACGCGTGTAGAAGCGCAACCAGCAGAAGCCACCTGAGATAATCGCCGCGACTTGCGAACCAAAATAAAACCTTGTGGGGTTCGTTTCGTAAGAATGCTTATGCTCAAATTTCATCTTGTCGCTAAGTGTTTTGTGGTGTGGATGGCGGTTGCGTTGGGGCTGGCGGCTTGCTCGCCTGCCGGGCCACAGGTGGTTACCAGCACGGATGGCGTGGTCAACGGCATCCCCAATCAAACCGAACCCACCCCCTTGCCCACCCGCGAGGTTGCCCCGCGCACCCGCGTGGTGGCCGATGGCGTGTTGGCGCTGGCTGCTCCCCCAATCACCCTGGCCTTTGAGGCCAACGCCAAAGTGACGGCGATGAACACACGCGCCGGGCAAACGGTGCAACCCGGCGAGGTGCTGGGCAGTGTGGACGACACGCTGTTGCGCGACGCAGTGACGGACGCGCAAATGAATTTGGATTTGGTGGAGGCGCAGATTCGGTTGCAAGGCGTGCCGACCAGCAAAGAAGAATTGGCCTCGGCGCAGGCGGCGCTGAACTCGGCGTATGCCACCTATAGCACCACCAAAGCGGGGGCTACCGAGAGCGAAGTGGAGCAGGCGCGCACCAGTTGGGAATCGGCCAAGTTGCAGTATTTGTCGGCGCAGTCCCAACGGGATTTGGCGTGCGGCGAGGACAAAGAGGGTTATAGCTGCAAGACGCAGGAGGCCTCGTTTGGCAATGCGTATGAGAGCATGCAAAGCGCGTATGAGCGCTACCAGGAGTTGTTGCAACCGGCCACCAAAGACAAAGTGACGCAGGCGTATTCGTCGGTGGCCTCGGCCAAAGCGCGTGTAGATGCGTTGAAGAGCAACGTGACGGACGAGCAAAAGCGCGTGGCACAGGTGAATTACGACCAGGCCAAAGCGGCTTTAGAACGGGCGAAGGCGAACTTGAGCAAAGCCACGCTAACCTCGCCGTGTGCGTGTTTGGTACAAGAAGCGAATTTGGTGGTGGGCAGCGTGCCCACCAGCACGGCGTTTTTGTTGGTGAACGTCAAGGGCATTCAGTTCAAGACCACCAACTTGAGCGAGCGCGACGTAGCGAATATTGCGCCGGGTGCGGCAGCGACGATTCGGCTGAAGGCTTATGACGTGACGTTCGCGGGCAAAGTGAGCGCGGTGCTGGCCCAATCCACCGGGGCGCAAAGCGGCGCGGCGCTGTTTACGGTGTTGGTGGATTTGGATACGACGGACAAGCTGCTGCTGCCGGGAATGACAGGGCAGGCGGAGATTACGGTTCGGTGATATTGCCCCGCTCGCTTCTGGTGATTCTGGTTGCCTATCTCATCGCAGGCACGCTTTACGCAACCACTGCGCCATATCTCGATGTCTCGGACGAGCCGCGCCACTACGCCATGATTGAGCGACTCGCGCGCGGCGAGGGCTTTGTGGTGCAAGACCCGCGCAACATGGGCGACCTAAATGACCCGCGCAACCCGCTACAAGAGGGCAGCCAGCCACCGTTGTACTACCTGGCGATGTCGGTTGTGGCACGGATGTTTGATCGCAGCGACTTCGAGCAGATCACGCAGTTCAACCCGCACGCCCAGTTGGGCCGGGCCGATGCCACCAGCAACTTTAACCAAATGCTGCACACCCCCGCCGAACATTTTCCGTGGCGCGGCACAGTGCTGGCGGTCATGGTGATGCGGTTCTTTGGGGTGTTGTGCGGCGGGGTGGTGGTGGCTTGTACGTTTTTTTTGGCGCGAGAGTTAGAGATTGGGGATTGGGGATTAGGGATTGGGGATTCCCGCAATTCGCTAATCCCTAATCCCCAATCCCTAATCCCTGTTCTCGCCGCCTGCCTCACCGCCTTCAACCCCATGTTTCTGCACATTATGGGCAGTGTGAACAACGACACGCTGGCGACGGCGCTGGCATCGTTGGCGCTGTGGCTGGGGGCGCGCATGATTCGGTTGGGCATGACGCCGAAGCGCAGCCTGTGGCTGGGGTTGGTGCTGGGCTGCGCGGGGCTGGCGAAGGTTTCGGGGTTGGCATTGGTAATTGTGGTGCCGTTTTTTGTGGTGCTTTCTGAAAGGTTGAGGAGATCAGGAGATGAGGAGATGAGGAGGGCAGGTGAGACTTTCTCCTCATCTCTTCATCTCCTGATCTCCTTAGCTCTCATGGTCGCCCCCGTCTTGCTCATCGCCACGTGGTGGTATGTGCGCAACTGGCAGTTGTATGGCGACCCCACCGGCACGGCGATGATGGCGCAGATTGCTGGCCCGCGTATGCCGCCGCTGCGCAATTATTTTGATCTGGTCTATGAGTGGGATGGCTTCTTCAAGACCTACTGGGGCTTGTTTGGCGCAGTAAACATTGCGATGAGCGATTGGGTTTACCCGGTGCTGACGATATTGGTGATTTTGGCGGGGGTGGGGTTGCTATTGGCTATTGGCTATTGGCTAAGAAATTGGCGCTCCACACATAGCCAATTGCCAATTGCCAATAGCCAATCTTTAACCGCGCTGATGATGCTCTCCGCCTTCCTGGTGGCGTTTGTGGCGCTGACGCGCTGGACGGCGATGACGTTGGCGAGCCAGGGGCGATTGTTATTTCCAGTCATCGCGGTCATCTCATGTTTCTTGGCGGTGGGGCTGATGCGAGTTGTGCCGCGCGTCTTGTATCTTGCGTCTTGCGTGTGCGTGGCATTAGGCGTGCTGGCGTTTGTGGTGCCATTTGCATACATTGCACCTGCATATGCAGTGCCGCAGTGGTTGCAAAGCGAAACGCAATTGCCAAAAGACCTGCACAAGGTGGAATTGGTGTATGCGGACAAAATCCGCTGGCTGGGCTACACCGTGCAACAAACGCGGGTAAAACCGGGTGAGACTTTGGACATCACGCTGTACTGGCAAGCGCGGAAGCTGCTGGACAAAAATTACAGCCTGGGTCTAAGGCTCTTAGAGCCAGATCAACTCGAATTGTTGCGCCTAAACACCTACCCTGGTGGCGGTATGTACCAAACCACGCTGTGGCAACCCGGCGAGGTCATCGCTGATCGTTATCGACTACGTTTGCCCTCTGTTCTCACACTCACTCAAAATTTGCCCATGGCTATTCAGTTGGATGTGGACGTTGGTGAATATGTATCAGGAACATTTACCTCCATCACACAAACGTTCGATTTGCAGGGTCAACCCTCATCGCGGCAGTTTTATGAGGTAGTGAGTGTTGGAGAAGCCAATAACACCACAAAGACACCTGAAGCAAAACCCTACTTAAGCAAAGCCCAATTGCTGAGCGCAACCACTCGCCAGTATGGGCGCAGCCTTGTGCTGAGGACTGAGTGGCTCTGCACCGAAGACGTAGACGAGGACTACACCCTGTTTGTGCAACTGTTCGACGCGCAAAACACCCAGCGCAAACCCCAAGCCGATGGCCCGGTTGCCAGCCTGCCCGCAAAGTGGTGGCGCAAAGGCGATGTGATTGTGGATGAGCGCACGCTCCTGCTCAGCGAGGATATTCAACCCGGCGCATACACCGTCAAGTTTGGCCTGTATAAGCCCGCCACATTTGAGCGCATGAAGGCGTTTGATGCGAATAGCAAGCCCTTACCCGATGATGCGTTGGTGATAAACATTGTTATCGGCGGAACCCCCGACCCCTAAAGGGGAGACTCAGTAGTTGAAAGATTCGACAAAACGGGCGGGTTCGCCACTTCCGATACGATACGGATGCAAAAACCAATCGAAGGAAGGAGCGAACCCAGA
>JAYTNY010000114.1:0-3876 GCA_043748055.1 Roseobacter sp. | reverse complement strand
TTGCGGGACAAACTTACGCGCCGGAGCGCGATGAAGCTGGCCGCTCGCCTCGCCCTCGCCACATCTGGCCTCGCCCTGCCCAACCTCATCTTCAAGCCTTCGCGCACCAACGCCCAGCAACTGCCCACCTTGCCGCCGCCCGCGTCACTGGGCCGGGTCACATTCCCGTTCCTCAACGTCCGCACCGAGCCAAACACCCAAGCCGAGGCCGTTGCCCGTTACCTCAAAGACGATGTGATGGACTTACGTGGCCAGGTGCAAGGCGAGGCCGTGCAGCCCAGCAACAACGTCTGGTTCCGCACCGATCTGGGCTATGTCTATTCGTCGTTTGTGCAGCCCATCGAAAATATTAAGAACAAGCCCGAGACCGTCGAGATGGCGCGGCGTGGCTTTTGGGGCGAGGTGACGGTGCCGTTCACCAACGCCTGCGTGGCCCCCGGCGAGAACGATCAGGTGAAGCAGCGCCTTTACTACACCGGTGTCTTTCGCATCGTGGACGCCGCCGAGGATGAGCGTGGTCTGTTTTGGTATCGCCTGAAAGAAGGCTACGCCTACACGCCCAGCGATTGGGTGTTGGCCTCGGATATTCGGCGCATTCGGCCCGACGAGCTAACCCCGCTCTCGCCCTACACCGACGCCAAAGAGATTCGAATTGAGATTGCAACGCAGACGCTGACGGCGTATGAGAACGGCGCGCCGGTGCTTACCTCAAAAGTCGCCAGCGGCTATGGCGATTTTGAGACGCCGTTGGGCGACCACACCGTCATCTACAAATGGCCCACCGCCCGCATGACCGGCGGCACAGGCGACGATGCCTACGATTTGCCCGGTGTGGCTTTTCCCACGTTCCTCAACTGGGACGGCGTCGCTATTCACACGGCCTACTGGCACAACGATTTTGGGGTGAAGCGCAGCCACGGCTGTCTGAATGTGCCCGCCGCTGTCTCGCGTTGGGTGTGGCGCTGGACTAGCCCAGGCGCGCCCTATGACGAGGCGTACTACAACACGCCCAAAGGGGTGACCGGCACGCGCGTCATTGTGCGCGAGCGGTTCTCGGCTCCCAATGCGGTACAGCAGATGTAAGCTCGACCCTAAAGGTCAATGGCATTGAATTAAGGCGCAACACGGATATCGAGCCTTTAGGCGGTGAAGTAGCAACCCTGCAAGTTTCGGCTGCAATCGCGTTCTTACACTGGCTAAGAGCCTATCCCAATGGGTTATCAGGGACGACATCCCTACGAGGGATGTCGTCCCTGACACAGAATGCTTGGTGCAAGAGTTACGACGATGCCCCGCTGTATTTGCGCGTGCCTGCCCGCCACACCTGCGTGGCGATGAAGAACGCGATCACGCTGATCGCCAGAAAACCAATCACCTGCCACAGCGGCAGTTCGCCGCGCAAGGCTTGCAGCGGAATGGTTGTAGCTACGGCGATGGGAATGACAAACGTGATAAGCGCCCGCAGCCACGCCGGATACACCGTGGACGGAAAGCGCCCCGCCACCAGCAGCGCCTGCAAAATTGTCACGTTGTTGTCGAACTTGGTGAACCAAAACGTGAGCGCGATTAAGACGATCCACACGCTGTAAATAATCATCAGGCCGGAGACTGTGAGCAGCAGAAACGCCAGCACTTGCAGCGGCGTGGTGATGTTGGGGCTAAGCGATAGGCCATACACAATCATGCCCGCCGCCAAAATTAATTCGGTCAGCCGCCAAATCACCACGCGGTTTACGCTGATCATGAATTGGCTATTGATTGGCTGCAAGAAAACGTAATCGAGTGAACCTGTGCGAATGCCCTCGTTCAGCTTCTCGGTGTTGGGCCAGACGATGGAGAACATGAAGGTGTTGATGATCTTCCACACCCCGGTCAGCGCCAGCACCTCGGCAAAGCCCCAGCCGCCAATGCTGGGCGTGTTGTTAAAAATAATACCCAGGCTGGCGATTTCGTAGGCGATCCAAAACAAGCCCATGAGAATGCCGATGACGGCCTCTGAGCGATAGGCCAAATCTTGCTGCACGTTGTATTTCAGCAACGCCGAGAATAGTTTGAGGATGCGCATGAGCGCATCATAGCGCGCTTGCGAGCCGCGCTGCCTGAGCGAGAAGATAGTTGCGCTCTGGCAGGCTACCGGTTTTGCTGGCTGCCAGCCGGTAATGCTTGATGGCGCGGGTGTGATCCCCGGCGAGTTCCAGCAGATGCGCCTGCACGGCATGCAAGCGATGGTGATCTGCGAGGCGGCCATCGGCATTCAGCGTCTCAATGAGTTCCAGGCCCTTCGCTGCGCCATGCACCATCGCCGCTGCAATCGCGTGGTTCAGCAGCACCATTGGGTTGTCGCTCATGCGTTTGAGCAGGTTGTAGAGCGCCAAGATTTGCGGCCAATCCGTGTCTTCGGCCAGCACCGCCTCATCGTGCAGTGCGGCGATGGCGGCTTGGAGTTGGTAGGGGCCAACTGCGCCTTTGGGCAACGTAGCCGAGATGAGCGCAATGCCCTCCGCAATCTGTTTCCTGTCCCACAGCGCCCGATCTTGCCGCATCAACGAGATCAACTCGCCGCCCGCATTTGTTCGCGCCAAGCGGCGTGCGTCGGTTAACAACATCAGCGCCAGCAACCCGGCCACCTCTGTGTCATCCGGCTGCAACGTGTGAACGATGCGCGTCAGGCGCATCGCTTCGTTCGAGAGATCGGCTCGGCGCAGATCAGGCCCAGTGCTGCTGGTGTAGCCCTCGTTGAAGATGAGGTAGAGGACGTGCAGCACCGAGCGCAGCCGCTCCGCTCGCTCTGCGTCGGTGGGTAGTTGGAAGGGGATGCCGGATTGCTTGATGCTTTGCTTGGCCCGGCTGATGCGTTGGGCCATCGTCGCTTCGGGCACCAGAAACGCATGGGCGATCTCAGAGGTAGTTAGGCCGCCCACTGCCCGCAAAGTCAATGCAATAGCCGAGGCTTGGCTCAACACCGGGTGGCAGCACATGAACAGAAGGATCAGCGTGTCGTCTTCTTGTGGTGCAGTTTGGTCGTATGTCCACTTGGCTGCATGGGCTTCCTCTTGCGCTACCTCGCTTTCACGGTCACGCCGAGCAGACTCGCTGCGAATGTGATCAACCATCCGCCGGAAGGCGACCTGCGTGAGCCAGGCGCGAGGGTTATCGGGCAAGCCCTCGTTGGGCCATTGCAGCGCCGCCGCCAGCGAGGCCTCTTGAACGGCGTCCTCTGCTTCGGCAAAGTCGCGGTAGCGGCGCACCACGGTGCCGAGCACCTGCGGCGTTAACTCCCGCAACAAGTGCTCAATCGAAGTATTCATAGGCTCGAAGTAAACCTCACAGGTTGGCCCGTTAAGCCTATGTTTGCTATGGCGTCGCAGGCCGACCCGTGAGGTTTTTGTCGTTACGTACCACTCATCACTTGCCGCACTTCGATGGGTTGGTTGCCCCGGCCTTTCTTGCCGGGTGCTGCCGAAATTCGCGCGGCGAGGGCATACGCCTGCTCAGCGCTTTCCACGTCAACGATCCAATAGCCCGCTAGAAACTCTTTGGCTTCAGGGAACACGCCATCGGTAATCGGCGTGCCATCGCTTCCGGCGAGGACGAGCTTAGCCTCTTCAGCGAACCCCAGCGCTTCGGTCGCAACAAGCACGCCCGCATTTTGGAGGTCTTGGGTAAATGACTCCATGAATGCGCCCTGCGCCTGCAATTCCTCCGGCGACCACTGGGTGTACCAGTCAAAATCGGCTTTTGTGCCATTCATCATCAAAATGTATTTCATGTCTTTTTCGAGACTCAGTAGTTGAAAGATTCGACAAAACGGGCGGGTTCGCCACTTCCGATACGATACGGATGCAAAAACCAATCGAAGGAAGGAGCGAACCCAGA
>JAYTNY010000113.1:0-14231 GCA_043748055.1 Roseobacter sp. | reverse complement strand
TCTGGGTTCGCTCCTTCCTTCGATTGGTTTTTGCATCCGTATCGTATCGGAAGTGGCGAACCCGCCCGTTTTGTCGAATCTTTCAACTACTGAGTCTTGGCAAAACCTCACAAGCGGCTGATAGCTTTTGCGACACGCGGTGGAAAGACCTACACAGTCCGACTAAAGTTGTGTGACCTATATCACTCAGGAGGATGCCATGAAGCAACTTCGTAAGCCTTTCGACTCTTCTTACAAATTTTCTTACACATTTTCAATGTCAGACTTAAACCACATCATCGTAGAAGAATTACGCCGCGGCAAAACGCAGGAACACCTGATTGCCTATCTGCAAAAGCGCGGTTGGCCACTCACCGCTGCCGAACATTTTGTGCGCAACGCCGCCTTTTCAGAAGCTGTTGCCGAGCAGCGCATCATCGCCGATCAGCAACTCACCCAGCCGCCAGCCCGGGCCACACCCAAAAGTTGGCGCGCTGCGCTGGTGTGGATGCTGGCCTTGATGGGCTTAGCCCTGATGCTGGTGGATTTTATTTCGCGGGGGATACCGTTTTAGCCTCGAAGATTTAGCAACACCGGGTTAAAATTTGGGGCATGGCCGACCCACATGCCCCTGTGTCCGTACCCGAACTTCGCCAACATATTGCCAAGGAACTTCGTCGTGGCAAAAGCCAGGATGACCTGGTGAGGTATCTGGGAACACGCGGCTGGCCTGAAGTGACCGCTCGGCCCTTCGTCGCCAAGGCAGCCCAGGCAAACGAGTTCCCGCCTGAGTCGCAGCCTACCCCGCAAGCCAACGAAACGGCCCAGCTTGCCGATGCTTACAAGCAGCGCATGCTGCGCGGCCTGTTGTGGATTTTGGCCGGTATCGGTCTTTCCATCGTCGCCAACGACATCGCCCGCTCTACGCGCAGCACGGGGTTCATCTTCATCTTCGCCATTCTGTTTGGCTTTGTAGATTTTGTGCTGGGCCTGCGCGGTTGGTTGCAGCACCGAAAATAACTTTATCCCCCCAACTCACGCTGCCAGAGTATCTCTGTCACCCTTGCAATGCCGCTTTGCAAATGGCGGCGATAGGTGCTGAACGGCAAATCCAACATCTCGGCGGCTTGCTCTTGCGTAGGCGCGGGTTTCACATAGGTATATAGCAAAGCGCGATACAGCTTGGCTTCGCGCGGGGAGGCTTGCAAGGCTTCAATCGTTTTGACGACCAACCCACGCAAGGCTTCGGCCCGCGCTTTGTCGTTGGCGGCGCTGGAAGCGGCGGCTGATTGTGGCTCCATCACCAAGCGGCTGCGCAACAAGGGGCTGCTGCGCAAGGCCTCGATGCGCGCCAAATCGCGCAATGTATTTTTCACCGCCGTCGCAAATTCGTCCTCGCTTAGCGCCACCATGCTGATTTGCGGCTTGGGGGCCAAAGTCTCCAGGCTCATAATCGCAATCTCGCGTTCGGCCAATAGCTCTAGCAAAGCCATCGGCGGGGTCACGCGCCAGTCGTGGCCGTACGCGCCATAGCTTTTGCCACCCACGGCAAAGCTGGCGGTTTCGATGAGGCTGCGATCGGTATAGGCCGCTGCCAGTTCCCAGAACTCTGGATCGGCGACGGGCAGAAATGAATACGCCAACCTCGGTGTCAGCAATTCGTGCTGCGAGATGTTGATGCTCATCACGGTCTGAATAGCACCTACGTTCTGGTAGCCCTCGCGCGTCATCCAAAACCGAAAGTGGGTGGCCCGTTCGCCCGCCCGCAGTGGGGCATGGCGTTGCAAATAGCTCCAGGCGTTGCGCGTGGCTGGGTCTGCCGCGCGGTCTTCGTCGCTCACCTCGTTCAACTCCACCCAACACAAAAAGCCAGCGGGGGCTGGGTGGCCCGTTTCGCGGTAGACCAGCACCGTTACGCCATGCGGGCATTTGCTGAGCCAGTGGCGCGCCAGCGTAGCCGACTCGGTTCCTTCATGGTGCGTCACCATCTCCAGCAGCGCCGGTAGGTCATTGGGTCGCATCGGTTCAGGCAACGTCGCACCGCTCTCCTGCCAGTCAAAGAATGGGCGCATCATCATGTTGTCGCGGTGCAAGAAAAGATAATCGGCCAGCACGCGTTGTTGGTCTGCACCAGTCGTCTCTTGCAGGCGGCGCTTGTAGTAGTTGCGGGCGCGCTTGTGCAGCTCGGCATACCAATCCGGGTTGCGCCAGCGCAAATCGGCCACCAACGCCTCGCGCAACAAATCATGCGGGAACAGACCCAGCCGGTTGCTCTCGATAAAGCTAAGCCCGCGCAGCCAATCAAACAACTCGTCCACCAACGGCATGTCTAACACGATGGACAGCAAGCCCTCAGTCATCACGCGGGCCAGCGCGCAGGCCTCTAGCGCGGCACGGTGGGCTGGGCCGGGCACCTTCTGCACAAATTGCTCCAACAACGTTTTGATAACGTCGGGTGCGTCTTCGGGTCTGAACTTATCGGTTTGATTTTGACGTTGGGCAAACGTGTCGGCAATCAGCGAAAGGGCCAATGGGTGGCCGTGCGTAAAGTCGGCCATGCCTTGCAGTTGGTCTTGTGGGATGCCGCGCACGGTTAAGTAAGCGCGGGTCTCATCGGGCGTGAGGTTGCGCAGCGGCACCACGCGCATCAGTTCGCTCCACACCGAATCGGCACGCCAGCCTGCGGCGGGGGCTTGGCGGCCCGCCATCACCACCAACACATTTTCTGAAGTTTGGGGCAAAAACACATCGCGCAGCCAGGCATCCAGCGGGGCCAACAACTCGTAGGTGTCCAACAACAGCACATGCCGCTGCGGGCTGGCCGCCATCATTTGGGTCGGGGTGGCCTCGCTGGGCATGGCGGCACCTTTTGCCTGGATGGCTGCGCGCAACGCTTGGTTGAACGATTCGGGCGAGGGGTCAAACGTACGCGCGTCGAGATACAACACAACGGCCTCGGCCTGCTCGGCCAGCGCGCTAAATTGCTTCAGCAACGAGGTCTTGCCCACCCCACCCGGCCCGTGCACATACAGCACCACAAATGGAAATTCCGGCGCGCTTAAGGCGGACTGAAAGAGCGACTGCTCGGTGGAGCGGCCTACAAAACGGCGGCTGCGCGCGGCAGCAAGGCGGTTTGGCACGGTGGTTATCAGGGTGATTTCGATTTCGGGTTTGGCGGTGGTCAGCAAGATCATACGCGCCTCAGCCTGTCCCGGCAATGGCCTTTGCACATCTGTAGTACCACGTATACTTTTAGACAGAATTAACAGAATGTCACAGAATATTCTGTTTAATTTTGTTCATTCCGTCTAAAAAGAAGATGTTGACCTTGCAGATTTTTGACCCGACAACCCAAGCCAACCCGGCCAACCCAGAGATCGAAATTGTCCCGCAACAAGACGAGATGGTGTGGATCGAAGCGCCCTATCGCGTCCTCATCCACAACGACAACGTAACCACGTTTGATTTTGTGATTCGGCTGTTGCAAAGCGTGTTCAAACTCTCACGCGAGATCGCCGAGCATGTCGCGCTAGTGACACATCACCAAGATATTGCGCTGGTGTGCGTGCGCCCCCGCAGCGAGGCCGAGAAGCTGGTGGGCCAGGGCATCTTCGCCGCCCGCATCGAAGGCTTTCCGCTGATGCTGAGTTGCGAGCCAGAGGAGTAGTTAGCAAGTAACCCCCGACCCCTAAAGGGGAGCCGTTGAGTTTTGCTCATCGTTCTTCACTCGTAACGAATTGAGGAAGTTACAGAGTGGCTCAAGGACTCTCCTTTAGGGCAATGGCATTGAATTAGACATAAGAGCGTGATGGAGGCCGAGGCTTTAGCCGGTTAGTGACTTGCCGCGTGCCATAATTTGCGGCACGTGCTACTAACCGCCTAAAGGCTCGACCTCCGAGTTTCGCCTTAATTCAATGCCATTGCCCTTTAGGGGTAGGGGTTGGGGGGTCATACGTATCTTCCAATAATCTTCGCGATCTCAAGCGCCGAATCCGGCTTGGCCAGCGTAGACGACAACACGCAGGTGGCCCGCATCTCGCGCTCGTGGTGCAGCCAGTGCTCAATCTGCTTTCTAAACTGAATGGGTGATGGGCACCATTCGCCCGCGCCCGTGCTCACCACATAGTCCACATTGCCTTCTTCCTGGCCTGGCACAGCGTCGTACAAAATAATGGGCAACCCGGCAATAAAGCCTTCGCAGATGGTGCTCGGCCCAGCCTTTGTTGCCAGAATATCGGCGGCACCCATTAATTCGGGCACGTTCTTTACAAAGCCAAAAATGCGCGTAGGGATGTTGGCATGCACCGACTCCAGGCGTTCGCGCAACCGTTCATTGCGCCCGCACACCACCACCAACTGCAAATCTAGCGGGGGCGCGGGCTGTACCTGCACTTGCAATTGCGGCTGGGTTTGAATTTGGATTTGCGGGAGCTGGTTGGGGAAGATATTCAGCATCAATTCGCGCGCAATCGCCTCGATGCGCCCCATGCCATCGCCGCCGCCCATCAGCAACAATATGGGGCGCTGGTCAAAGCCCAACTCCTGACGCAATGTATCTCGACCAGCCAGCATGCGCTGCCGAAAATCCGGCCACACCGGCTGCCCGCACACGGCAATTTTTTCGATTGGGACGTGATTGGCGATGGCATCTCGGCGGGCCTCCTCGGTAGGCACAATCACAAAATCCGCCGTCTCGTCATAGTGCATCACATGCCCAGAGACCAGATCGGTGACGACGTGAATGAACTTGGCGGGTGCGCCTCTGCGTTTCAGCATTTTGGGCACGGCGCTGTTAAACAAAGGATGGCACGACACATACACGTGTGCCGGGTTCTGCCGCAATAGGTCTTCCACAATCGGCTCGGTCAGCGGCTCCAGCGCTTCGCGCAGCGCGGTCAGCCTGCGTTTGTCGTTGATGGCGTGGTAGCCCAGCGCGTAAATGGTGCGGGCCGAGTTGACCATCTGCGGATAGGTCTCGACCAGTTCTTTGATGGGCGAAGGCGCGTTCTTGAGGCCGTTGACGAGGACAGGCTCGACGGCGTCGCCATGCACCACGCGGATGCCCTGAGCGATGGCTTCTGCCGCGCTGCGGTGCCCGCCGCCAGCGTCGCCGTAGAGTAATGCGATGCGTTTCTTAGACATTGGCTGCTACTTTACCCAGCTTCTTGGCTAATCGTTTTTCAAACTCGCGCCGAGGAAGCAACACGCGCCGCCCACAGCTATTGCACTTCAGGCCAATATCTGCACCCAGGCGCACAATCGTCCACTCATAGCCGCCGCAGGCGTGCGGCTTGCGCAGCTTTACGAGGTCTTCCAGTTCGATGGGCGTTAGTTCTATGGGTGCCACGCGGGCATTGTAATCGGCGGGTCTAAGTAGGCGATGTTACGCAGCAACCTCACACCGCAAAAAAGCATCCTGAGCGCAGGCGGCCGTGTCGCCACCGAAGAACTTGCAGAGGTGGTGGCCGCCGCAGTCGAAGGACGCGCTCTATGATGAGCTTGGCAAACGAAGTTCCTCATAAAGCGCTCCTTCGACTGCGCATGCAATTCCTTTCGAGAGCTCAGCCCAGTAGCCAGGCATGCTTCGCTCAGGATGCTCTCCGATGGAAATTTTCTACCTCATCCACCGCACCGCGTCTTTCGCAAAGTAAGTGACGATCATGTCTGCCCCAGCTCGCCGAATCGCCATCAACGTCTCCAGCGCCACGCGCTGCTCATCTATCCAGCCGTTGGCAGCGGCGGCTTTAATCATGCTGTACTCGCCGCTCACCTGATAAGCCGCAACCGGCAAGTTAAATTGCTGCTTCACCTGCTGAATGATGTCGAGATAGGCCAACGCCGGTTTCACCATCAACATATCTGCGCCTTCTGCCACATCCAGCGCCACTTCTTTTAGGGCCTCGCGGGCGTTGGCAAAATCCATTTGATATTGGCTGCGGTCGCCAAACGCGGGCGCACCCTCGGCGGCCTCACGAAACGGGCCATAAAAACCGCTGGAGAACTTGGCGGCGTAGCTCATCACAATGGTGTGTTGCAACTTATTTTGGTCAAGGGCAGACCGAATGGCGCCGACCATGCCATCCACCATACCGCTGGGCGCAATGATGTCTGCGCCCGCCTGCGCATGAACGACGGAGGCCAGGCCCAGCAACGCCAGCGTCTCGTCGTTTAGCAAGTAGCCTTCTTCCAGCGCGGGGTTGTAGCCCTCGGCACCCGGCACATTCACTAGGCCGCAATGCCCGTGGTGGGTGTACTCACAAAAGCACATATCGCTGATGACGACCAGATCGGGCGTGGCTTGTTTGATGGCGCGGATGGCGCGCGGCACAATGCCGTTGGGGTTGTAGTTCTCGCTGCCGCGTGCGTCTTTTTTGTCGGGGATGCCAAACAGCAGCACCGCCGGAATGCCCATCGCAAATAGTTCTTGCGCTTCCAGCACAGCTTTGTCTACGCTAAGCTGGGCATGGCCGGGCATGGACGCGATGGGCTTGACGACGCCCTCGCCGCCGCGCACAAACAGCGGCGCAATCAAGTTGTCTGGCGAGAGCGTGGTTTCGCGCACCATGCGGCGCAACACCGGCGTGCGGCGCAGGCGGCGTGGGCGAATGTGTGGAAAGCTGGGCAATGGGGGCAATAGAGTCATTGTGCGACCAAGCATACTCGTGTGTAACTTTAATATCATTCACCGAGTGACTGACTTAAACGGTGAATGGGATTTTCGATTGGGCGCAGGCGACTGGCAGAAGATTGCCGTGCCGGGTGCGTGGGAATTACAGGTGGGTGATTTATTAACCGAAGGCCCGGCGGTGTATCGACGCAACTTTTATCTTGGCAGTACCTCCGAGCATGTGATCTTGGAATGCGACGCGATTAGCTTTGCGGCTGTGATTTCAGTAAATGGTATTGAGGTGGGTTCGCACACCGGCATGTGGTCGGCATTTGAGCTAGATGTGACATGCGCTGTTCGTGCGGGCGACAACGAGATTGAGATTGAAGTATGGAAGCCGGGCCAGCGCTACCCCTTGCGCCAGTGCTTGGCAGGATTTTTGCCGGATGTGGCCAATACGTTTGGGGGCATTTGGCAGGGCATACGGCTGCGGCTGGGTAGCGAGTTGGCGTTTGAGGATGTGCAGGTGGATGCCCGCAGCGATGGCTCGCTGCATGTTTCCGGGTGTGTTGGGCCGGGGCTTGGGGCGGTGTGCCAGATTGTGGTACTCGATTGCGCTTCTGGGCGCGAATGCGGAGCGCAGGACGTGGCGCTGACAGGAGACCACTTCAACACAACTCTAAATATTGCCAACGTGACGACCTGGAAGATGCACGAAGAAGCTGCGTTATACGAGGTTGTACTGACTGTACTGAACGACGTTCATCAGCCAGAAGCCCAAACACGCAAACGCATTGGCTTTAGAGATATCTCGGCGCAGAATGGCGCAACGCTGCTGAACAAAGCGCCCTTGCACATACGTGGCGTGCTGAGCTGGGGCTGGGATGCACAACAGCTGTGCCCCACCCCAACCCGCAACGAGGTCCGCACCCTGTTTGCCCAGTGCCGCGCGCTGGGCTTTAACCTGGTGAAGCTGTGTTTGTTTGTGCCAGATGAAACGTTATTTGATGTGGCCGATGAAGAAGGCATGTTGCTGTGGCTAGAGCTGCCGATGTGGCTGCCCAACGTAACGCCTGCGTTTAAGGAACTGGCCCTGCGCGAGTATGAAGCGATTCTGCGGCGAGTACACCATCACCCATCTATTGCGTTATTAAGTTTGGGCTGCGAGTTGGACGACGCAGCCGACGCGCCGTTTTTGCAACAGCTTGATGCGTTGGCCCGCGCCTGGTTGCCCAATGCGCTGCACTGCCAGAACAGCGGCAGCGCCGAGGCTTACGGCGGGGCCATCAGTCCAAGCGCTAGCGAAAGCGACTTTTACGATTACCACTTCTACGCCGAGCCGCATTTCTTTCAGCCGCTGGTGGATCATTTCTCGCGGGCGTATTTGCCAAACAAGCCCTGGATTTATGGCGAGTTTTGCGATGCGGACACGCTGCGCGATTTTTCAATATTCGCTCAGAACAACGTTGTAGGGGCGCAGCAGTGCTGCGCCCCTACCGATGAACGCCGTGAACCCTGGTGGCTGACCCAACCGCTAACGATGCAGCGCGATGAGCTGACCTGGACTCAGGGTTACGAAGCGCGATTGAGCGCGACAGGCATTACCGATGGCGGCAAGCGCCTTGCCGAGATGGGTCGTGCGCAAGCCGTTGCTATTCGCAAGTTCACAATCGAACAAACGCGCAAACACAGCGCAACAGGTGGCTATGTGGTGACAGGTTGGCAAGACACGCCGATTACAACCAGCGGCATGGTGGACGATTGGGGCAAGTTGAAGTTTGACCCGCACGACTTTGCACAGTTCAACGCCGAGCGCGTGTTGGTGCTAGACCGCGAGCGCCGCCGCCAGTGGGCGCAGGGTGGCGACCGACCCGTGCAACACGATCCGTTTGTGGTTTGGCAAGGCGCGCCATTTGAGTTACACATCAGCTTGAGCAACGGCAGCAGTACCGTGAGAGACGCACAATTGACCTGGCAATTGGATGACAGGGCGGGCGATGTGAATGGCGTCTCGGTGGGCGCAGGTGGCTTGCAAGAATTGATGGTGTTACCGGTTGTTTTGCCCGTCGCAAGCGCCATCCAACAACACACGCTGACCGCCACACTGCGCCATGCCGAGGGCGAAACGCAAAACGAATGGGCGCTGTGGGGCGTACCCAAACAGGCGATTGATTTTTCGCGGGTAGTGCATGCGCTTGATGAAATTGCAATTGAGCGGGCGCGGCGCGGTGAGCGACTGCTGGTGTGGCTACGCGAGCCAGACGAGCGATTTACTCAGCCCATGCCGTTTTGGCGCGAGGCGATTCATGTGTTGCCAAGTCAGGTGCCTGGCACCTTCAACGAGCCTAACGCCGATTTGCGCTACTTTGGTGTAGCGACAGATTTTGCAATGGACTTAGCGAAGCTCGGCAAAGTTTGGGAGTCTCAGCAAGCCTACGATGTTCGCTCACTCTGGCGACGCTTTGATGCGCGGGCGATGACGTGGGCCGAATATGCGATTGAGGTGAAGATCGGCGCAGGCTCGCTGGTTATTTCTACGCTGCGGTTTTCAGGTGGATTGGGTGCACAGCCAAGTTCGTTGGCGATGAATCCGATGGGGAGTTGGCTGTTGACGTCGCTGCTGATGTGACGTGCCTCACTTGAGAATCTCCATCCACATCTCAGCATGTCGCTCTAAGCCTTTATCCGAGAAGTGGCAGCCATCATGCCGCCAACGGGCATCCAGTGTGTCTAAATCCGGCCCAGCAAAAATATTTTTGGATGCGTCGCGCACATCGGTTTGCGCTTGGCGAATGGTTGGGCTGGGCAGGTATTGGCCGCAGCGCGTAGCCAGCGCAACGTATGCGGGCGCATTCACGCCCAGCCCGCGAATGGCGCTCAGCATCTCTAAAAAACGCGTGTAGTAATCGTTTTGGCTGGTGTTCAGCGCGTTGTCGCTTTCGCCCTGCACCCAGAGCAAGTGCGTAAAGGTGTAGCCAGCCTCTTGCGTTTCGCGCACGTTGCGCAGCAAGTCTTGGTGCAGCAGGCCACCGGGTGCCCACAGCGCAATCTCGGTTGCGCCAATGCTGGCGGGCACAAAGATCACTTGGTCGTAGCGCTTGGCAGCAATGAGTTTGTCGCCCAGGCGCGTCCATGGGCTGCCACCTTCGCCGTTGGCGCCGGGCAATGGGTCTTTGGCGCGGGCATAGCGGCCCCGAAAAAAGGTGAACACGCGTGGGCCAGCAGTGCGGCGGCTCTCGCCCCAGTTACCAGCGTTGCTTTGGCCAAAGACAAGGGCCACCATGACACGGGGTGGTTTGGGTGGTGCGGCGGTAGCGGGTTGTGTCGCTAGGCTGCTCAGAAATAAGGCTACCAACAGCAGCGACAGCCACCGCAAGTTTGTTGGGTGAGCAGACCTGTCAGGTAGCGCAGGTAGAACGCAATTGAGGTCGTACGTGACTGCGCTACCTGACAGGTCTGAGTTTCGGCGCGACACAAGTCTCAACACATTGACACACATGGCTTATGGTGTGGCGGTCTGCGCATGTTGCTTCAGAATTGCCAGCCACAAATCAGCGTGTTGTTCCAGGCCCTTGTCATTAAAGTGGCACCAATCGTGGCGCAGGTCTCGGCTCAGCGTGTCCGTATCTGGCCCAGCCAGAATATTTTGTTTTGGGCTAATGACATCGGTCTGGGCTTTGCGCAACGCTGGGTTGATCTCAAACTCGCTGCACAAGGTTGCGGTCGCCACAAACAACGGCGCGTTCACGCCTGCATCCCGAATCAGCTTCACCATGCCCAGAAATTCTTTTTTATATATTTCGGCGCTGGTCTTCAGGCGGTTATCGGCCTCGCCGTGGTGCCAGAGCAAGTGCGTGAACACGAGTTTGTTTTTTTGCGCATCGCGAATCGTGTCCATCAGCAGTCCGTTCAAATCGCCCTTCGGCCCCCAGCGCACAATCTCGGTGCCGCCGCGCGAGAAGGGCACAAAGATCACTTTGTCATACAGCTTGGCCGCAATCAGTTTATCGCCCAGGCGCGTCCACACGCTGCCGCGGTCGCCATCGGTGTTTAGCAAGGGGTCGGCGGCGCGGGAATACTTACCTTTGTAGAACACTTGCACGTTTGGGCCTGCCGTGCGCTTGCTCTCGCCCCAACTACCCGCGTTGCTTTGGCCAAACACCAACGCCACCAGGGTTTTGGGTGTCTTGGGTTTGGGGGATGGGGCTTGCGTTGGAGTTTGAGTTTGAGTTGGGCGTTTGGTAGGCGATGGGGTTGCGGTGGATGCTTGGGGTGGCTGTGGTGTTGGGGTGGCTGCAAGGCAAGCCGACAACAGAGGCGCCATCAACAAAAAGTGACGGCGGGTTAATCTTCGAGAGACATCAAATTGTTGCATCGTGTGTAAAGGCGATCTGCCAGACATCATTCAAGTGATTGCGGCGAACCCAGGTGGAGCTGATGCACAGCTTAGCCTTCATCTCTGCGCCATTGCTGGCCCCAGAAATATCGGCAATGTAGTTCACTGTCGCGGCATCGGGGGTTAGCTGCACCACTGCAAAGTTGCTTTGGGCGCAGGGGCCAAAAGTGAACTGGGGTAACCGTTGCAAATACTCGGCTTTGGTTCGGCGTGCGCCATCGATGGCAACCAGCATCACATCGTCGGCCAGCAGCGCGCCAAAGGCCGCGTAGTCATAGCTCAACAAGGCTTGCCACAGTTGTTTTTCCAGGTTGATGAAGAACTCGGTGGTCATGTTTTCATTCGGGGTAGCCGCAGGTCTTTAGACTGCGCCCATATATGAGTTACAACGGGCGTACCATGTCTCTTGTTTGATTCACTCGTTATATCTCTCGCAGTCTGAAGCCTGCGGCTACCATGCTGTCTTCACACTACAAATAATCGTGCACGATATCTTTCTCTATCGTTAATCCCTGCCACTCGTCTTCACCTGCCGCGTCGTCGTAAATAAGTGTATGCGGGCCAGCAAAGCCAGCGGCTTTTGTAATCTCCAGGCAGCGCACAAAATCCTCGCGGCCAATCTCGTAGCGAGCAGTGAAGTGCGCTTTGCTATGGCAGCTCTCGGCGAACGGCGCAATTTGGGTCAGGTCATCGTATTTGGTGGGGCCACCCCAGTTGCCAAAATCCAGCTTGAGTTGGAGTTGGCCGTGCATCTGCTCCAATAGCCAAAACACTTGCTCCGGTTTGCTTAACAGTGCAAACCAATTCTCAATAGTCAGTTGCACGCCATGTTGCTGCGCGGTTTGGGCCAACTGTTGCATGCCGCGCAAACTGGTTTGCAGGGATTGGGCATCCGGCTGGCTCTTGCCCGCAATCACCCGCACGGTCTTGGCGCCCAACGCGCCCGCATGTGGCAGCCATTGCTGCACCCACGCCAAATCACGCGCGCCATGTTCCGCGTGCGTCATGTCGCCCGAATCCACCAACAGCGTCCACAGGGTTACACCCGCGCGTTGCAGCTCGGTGCGCAGCTCGGCCAGGTAACCTGCATCGCAACTGGGCAAGTGAAAATGACACAGGTCTAGCGAGCGAAAGCCATGCGCGGCGATTTTCGCGGGCAATTCCAACAACGAAAACTGGGCGGGTTTGGTGGCTTGCGAACCCCATTGGCCCGCATTCTCCGGGCCATAAAACGCAGGGGCGCCCAAGGCGCGGTGCAAACTCCAGGTAGAGACGGATAGGTGTGGCATATCAGGATTGTAGCGAGGAGTTGCTATCAAATTTTGACAGGATGACGGGATTTAACAGGATTTGCCGGACCAATCCTGTTAAATCCCGTCATCCTGTCCGTCTCAGATAATGTCTGTCACACAATCAGCATCGCATCGCCAAACGAATAGAAGCGATAACGCTCACGAATGGCCTCGGCATAGGCATGCTTCATCAAACCCATGCCCATAAACGCGCCCACCAACGCTAGCAAGGTAGATTTGGGCAAGTGGTAATTGGTGATTAAAGCGTCGGCCACGTTGAACTTGAAACCGGGCGTAATAAAAATATTGGTAAAGCCGCTCCACCCCTCATTCGTCATTCGTCCCTCGTCACTCGTCACTCGCTGGCCCCAGCTTTCCAACACACGCATGCTGGTGGTGCCCACAGCAACCACGCGGCCACCATTGGCTTTGGTTTGGTGGATGGCGTTCGCAGTCGCCGCAGGCATCTCACACCACTCGGTGTGAATGGCGTGCTTCTCCACTTCGGCTACCTCGATAGGCTTGAATGTGTCCAAACCCACATGCAGCGTGACGAACGCAATGTTGACACCGCCCGCACGCAACCCATCCAACAAAGGCGGGGTGAAGTGCAGGCCAGCCGTGGGCGCGGCGGCGCTGCCTGCCACGCGCGCATACACCGTTTGGTAGCGCTGCGGGTCGCGCAGTTTTTCGTGGATGTAGGGTGGCAACGGAGTTTCGCCAATCAAATCGAGATACGGCTCGACGGGTTGGCTGAACCGCACAATGGATTGCGGGCCGTCACGCTGTTCGATCACGGTTGCGGTCAACGCCTGAGCAGAAGCCCCATCAAACAACGCCTGCCCCACCCTGCGCCCACCGACCAGCGCTTCCCAGTCGGTGTCGTTGAGCTTGCGCAGCAACAGAATTTCGGCTTTGCCGCCAGTGGGTTTGCGGCCAACCAGGCGGGCGTTTAGCACGCTCGTGTCGTTCGCTATTAACAAATCACCAGGCCTGAGGTACTGGCCGACATTGACAAAGTGCCTATGCGATATGGCTTGTGCCGCGCGGTCAATCACCATCAGGCGTGAGGCATCGCGGGGTTCGAGGGGGTGTTGGGCGATGAGGTCGGGGGGCAGGTCGTAATCTAGCTCAGAGGTCAGCACGTGGCTGGAATTGTATCGGCTTGCTCTGGTAGAATCCGCGCCGCTTAACGTCTTGAATAAAGGCTGGGCAACAACAAATTCACATGCATCTCGCTTTCACTCTGGTGAATCACTCCTGAGATTTTTGAGATGCAGAGGTAACAAGGAGCAACTGAATACATGTCCGTAGTTCCAATGAAGTCCCTGCTTGAGACAGGGGTGCACTTCGGCCACCGCACCAAGCGGTGGAACCCCAAGATGAAGCCGTTTATCTTTACAGAGCGAAACGGTGTTCACATTATTGACCTGCAACAAACGATTGTGGCGATTGACAAGGCCGCTGGCCTCGTCCGTGACATCGTCAGCAAAGGTGGCAGCGTCATGTTTATCGGCACCAAGCGCCAGGCACAAGAGCCAATTGCCACGCAGGCCGCCCGCGCGGGCCAGCCATTTATCACCGAGCGTTTTATGGGTGGCACGCTGAGCAACTGGCGCACCATTCGTGGGCGTTTGGAACGCATGGCCGAGCTGGAAGCCATGAAAGAGCGCGGCGAGCTGGAGCGCTTTACCAAGAAAGAGGCGCTGATGCGCCAGCGCGATATTGACCGCTTGAACCGCAAAATGGGCGGCATCAAAAACATGCGCCGCTTGCCGGACGCGCTGTTTATTATTGATGTGGGCCGCGAACACAACGCCATTAAAGAGGCCAACACGCTGAACATTCCGGTAATTGCGATGGTGGATACCAATTGCGACCCAATGGGTGTGGACTATGTCATCCCAGCCAATGACGATGCTATTCGCGCCATCAAGTTAATTGTGGAAGCGATGGC
>JAYTNY010000112.1:0-1763 GCA_043748055.1 Roseobacter sp. | reverse complement strand
AACATCGGCGAGGACACCGCCCGCAAAGTTGACCTCACCAAGCGCGTTAACTTCATGCCGGATATTTTGACCAACGAACTGGTGTATGTCGCGGTCATGTTTGCGCTGCTGGCCATTGGGCCGTTTACCTATTACGCAGGTGCGCCCCTGGAGAACCACAGCGACCCGTTGGTGACACCGCTGCACACCGTTGCGCCGTGGTACTTCTACTGGTTGCAAGGGTTGATTAAGATTCCGCACATCTTCCCGTTTTTGCCAGAGGGTAGCCTGATGGCTGGGATTGATGGCTTCTTCTCCAATGTATTGGGCATTACCCCCAAGACCTTCTGGGGCATCGTTGTGCCGCCGCTCATCATTGTGCTGCTGCTGGTCGTGCCCTACATCGACCCGAACCCCAGCCGCCGCTACGGCCAACGCAAAATTGCATTGGGCCTCGGTGTGTTCTTCCAACTGATTATTTTGTATCTATCGCTGGGTGGCATCCCCACCGGCGTGCCGCTCACCGGTTTTGGCAACGTAGCAGGCGATGCTGCCACCGAGGTCGCTCAGGAGTTCATCCCCGATGAAGGCGAGTCGCTGGTGAAGGAGATTCCGTACGACCAGCTCATCATCGGCACGCACGACATCTCCGAGGCGCCCGCCGTGGCCGATGCGCCTGCCCTCAACAAGGTGTTGAAAGAGATGCACGAGTTGATTGTGAAGAAGATGCAGGAGACGAACGCTGTCCGCAAGTTTTACGTCAAGGATGGCGATTCCAGCACCAATCCAACGGGCACCGTCACCATCAGTCAGCTTCAAGACAACCTCAAGTCGTTCATCATCACCATTAAGTACACCGACAAAGATGGCGCGGCCAAGCAACTGAGCAAGACTGCCTGGATTCACAAAGAGGGTGGCTGGTCCCACTAAACCATGAATCTGTTCAAAAAAATTATTACATACCGGCCCAACTTTACGGTGCGCATTCTCACCGGCCTCGTCTGCTTTATCGTGATGTTGAGCGTCTGCACCGTTGTGGGCATTGCCGACATTGGCGATCTGGGCACACGCGACATCAACTTCAAGGCCCGCTCGGTTGAATCAGGCGCGAAAATCTACGAATTGCAATGCGCCCGCTGCCACGGGTTGGATGGCAAAGGCATCGACGGGCAAGGCCCCACCCTCAGCCACATCTCGTTTGTGGGTAAGTCCGAGGAAGTGATCGCCGCGAACAACGTGCTGGAGATCAAAGACGTGACCAAGAGCGAACGCCTCAAGCAATTGGGGTGGACGGGCAGCTTGGTCAACTACATCAAAGGCGTGGTGGCTGCGGGCATTCCTGTGAAGAGCAGCAATGTGTGGGAGGTGAACCACCCCACATTTGCCCAAGCCTACGGCGGCAACCTGCGCGAAGATCAAGTTTCGAACGTGTCCAACTACGTCGCTAACTGGGCGTTGAAGCCGGATGAGAGCGCAGATGCCATCATCCCGCCAGCCCCCGGCGAAGGTGGCGCGCCCAAGCCCACCGCCGTGCCACTGACCGCCGAGCAAGAGGCTGGCAAGAAACTGGTCGTCAGCCTAGGTTGCAACGCCTGCCACGCCATTAAGGGCGTAATGAACGGCGGCGTAGGCCCGAACCTGACCAAGATTTACGCGGATTCAGAAGAGATTATCAAGAGCGAGGATTACACCAAGAACTTGAAAGGTCAACCTGCGTCCAAAACGGCAGAGGAATACATCATCCAGTCCATTCACTATCCCAACGCCTACATCTATCCCAAGTG
>JAYTNY010000111.1:0-7863 GCA_043748055.1 Roseobacter sp. | reverse complement strand
GGGCAGTTGGTGTTGTTCTGGGCGGCGGTGCCGCATCAATTGATTGAGATTGCACCGGACAGTTTTGTGCGCTGGCTAACGTTGCCCCTGGCGTGGTTTGTGCGCCAATGCTTTCCGCAGCGTTTGGCCCAACCGTTGTTGGCGGGCGCACCCGTGCTGGCCGATGCACAACCCATAGATACGCTGCTGTTGCAGCAATGGCATGCCGATTTGCCGGGTGTGACTGATACCAAAACCATGACTGATGAAACGCGCCAGGTTGTGCTGCTGGAGTTGGAAGCGCGCCTGCGCCGATTAGCGACTACGTCACGCCGGGCGCGCGCGCCATCCAGCCAAACCCCCACCCACCACAAAGCCGAAAGCATGGCCCGTTGGGTGGCCGAGCATTTCACCGACGACATCAAGATCGCCGACATTGCGGGCGCAGCGGCGTTGCACCCCAACTACGCCATGAACCTGTTTAGAAAAACGTTTGGTGTGAGCTTGATCGATTACTTGACGCAGCACCGCGTGGCGCACGCGCAGCAACTGCTGCTGACCACTGAGCTGGGCGTTTTAGAAGTTGCCATGCGGGCAGGCTTCGGCTCATCCAGCCAGTTTTACGAGGCGTTTAAGCGTGTGTGCGGGGTTTCGCCCAGGAAGTATCGGGAGGCGTTGAGCTGAGAGGGAGACGACGGACGGCAGATGACTTTCTTTGTCGTCCGTCGTCTGCCGTCCGTCGTCACAAGTAGTACGCCATGTGCTGCAAATGCAGCACCGGGTCAATGTTCTCTACATGCACGCCTTCGGGCACGGTTAAGTTGATGGGGGCGTAGTTGAGGATGGCTTTGATACCAGCGGCCACGCAGGCATCGGCAACAGTTTGTGCGTGCTGGGCGGGCACGGCAATCATTGCCATGTGCGTGTCGGTCTGCTTTACAAAGTGGGCCAAATCTTTCGCATCCATGATTGTGAATGCGCCCAACGAAATGCCGATCTTGCGCGTGTCATTATCAAAAATGCCGACCACGTTGAAGCCGCGATGCATAAAGCCGCTGTAGCTGGCAACCGCGCTGCCAATGTGGCCTGCGCCAATAATCACCACGCCCCACTCGCGCTCCAGGTTCAAGATGCCGCGCAGCCGCGTTTGCAGTTCGATGACGGAATAGCCCGAGCCTTGCTTGCCAAACTCGCCAAAGTGCGAAAGATCTTTGCGAATTTGGGCGCTGCTAATGCCCAACGCCTTCGCCATCTCTTGCGACGAGGTGTATTGCTGGCCGTTGGCCTGCATGCTGGCGAGGGCGCGCAAATAAATGGGCAATCGCGCAACAACGATGTCGGGGACGGTTCGAGCTGGCATGGGTTTGTGGGTTGAGTTGAGCTTGCAGGATTTTACTACGCGGGCTTTTTGGGCCAAATTTTCACGCAAGCCCCATCACCTGCGCCACCCCTACGCCCAAAATAACAGCACGCCCTGTCCACACCAGCGTGCGCACCCAGTTAGTGTTGACGAGTTGCGCGATCACGTTCAGATCAAATCCACTCGCGCTAAGCTGCCCATGCAGCGGCACCGAGATAAAAAAGGTGCAGGCCCAAACAACCAGCGTGAGCGCCAACGCCAACCCTGCCAGCACAACCGAAAACGAATCGGGCCGATAGACCAGCAATGCAAACGACAACCCCAACTCGATCAGCATAGGCAGCGCCACCACCAACGTGGTGGCGTTGTTGTGCGCAGCGTGGTAGCCGGGGAAGGCTGCTTGGCTCACGTTGGCAAACAGCGGGTAATGCGCCACCTGCACATACCAGATCACACCGGTCATAAACAACGCAACAATAAAATTAGCCAGCAACATCAGTTTTGCATTCATGTCAGTCACGTCGAAGTAAAGATTTCCATCATCGCTAGCTCGGCTTTGTAGCCCTCCAACACAATGGGCACATTGCCCTTGTAATCTATGGCCGTGCGCACAATGTGCTTGTTAAACACATGAATATGCTCTGACGATAAATACTCGTCCACCGGCATCCAGCGCGCCTCGGCAATCTCATCTGGGTCCAGCGTAATCTCGGTGCTGAGCGGCGCGAGGCGGCATACGAAATAGATATTAGACTTGCCAAACAAATTGCCATGCTGATGCCGAAAACACGCCACCGATTCAAAACGCGTCCGAATGCCTGTTTCTTCAAGCACCTCGCGCATAGCCCCTTCAATCAGGTGTTCGCCAGGGTTCAACATGCCCCCCGGCATCTTGTAAAAATTGGGCCGGTCTTTGGCGTGATATTTCTCGACGACGACCAACAGCTCGCGGGCCTCGTTGATGACGACGGCTCCCGCGCCGATGGTGTGAGAGGCGTTGATAGGCACAAATGCACCTTCGACCAAGCGACGCGTCAACATCACATAGCCCTCCTCGGCGTGATGAAATACAAAGCCCGCTGCCACAGCCTGCGGAATAAATTCGGACTTGGCAATCGGCACTTTCAGCCAGGCCAGGCGGTAGCCATGGCTGGCCCAATGGCTCAACGAGTCTTGCAACAGCGGCACAAAATGTTCGAGAGAATCGGGCAGCGCTTCCGTAACGGTGGTCACGCCGCCAAACGGGTCGGTGGTGAATTCGAGATGGCTCATGCCCAAGAGTTTGCACGAACTTACGCACTCGTGCCAATTGACCCTGTGCATCCTCCCGAAGATTGTTTACTAGAGCTTAATTCGCGCAAGTTCAACATTCGGGAGGATTGGGCATGACGATTCTGGCAATAGACATTGGCGGCACAAAGATTGCCGTCGGCCTGGTAGATGAAACAGGCCACGTCACCCATCGCCACGAGGTACCCACTGTGGCCGACAAAGCGAGCAACATCGTGCAACGCGCTCTAAACGCCGCCCATCAAATCCTACAAACCTTCCAACCTTCCAACTCAAACTCAAACTCAAACTCAAACCTGCGCGGCATCGGCATCGCCACCGGTGGCGATGTAGACGTGGCGCAAGGCCGCATCGCCTATGCCACGCCGTTGTTGCCGGGTTGGGCGGGATTGGGTTTGCGCGAGATTTTCGAGCGCGAGTTTCAACTCCCAACGCAAGTAGACAACGACGGCAACTGCTCGGCGTTGGCCGAGGCCGTGTTGGGCGCAGCGCAAGGGTGTTCGCACGCGCTCACGCTCATCGTAGGCACCGGCATTGGCGCGGGCTTTGTTGTTGGGGGTGAAATGATGCGCGGCGCACACGGCGGTGCGCTCAACCCCGGCCAAATTTGGCTGGACGCACACAACACCTACGAAAACGTTATTGCCAGCGGCGCGTTGGCCCAGCGGTTTGGTCAACCCATCCAGCACATTGCGGCTGCGCTCTCAGCACAAGCTCCGTTGCCCCTTGCATTGCAAGAGGCTGCCCAGCATTTGGGTCAACTGGCCGCAACGTGCGCGGCCATTCTCGACCCCAACTGCATCGTCATCGCAGGCAGCATCTTGCTGCTGGGCAAGTCGTTTTTGCAGCTCGCCCAAGAATCGTTTCAGCGTTACGCCCGCCCGCCGCATCAGCAACTCATCTTGCGCCCGTCAACGCTGGGGCCAGACTCGGCGCTCATTGGCGCGGCGCTACTATTCCAGAATCGAACAAGTAGACCCAAAGGGTCTTAAAGAACATTTGAATCTGAGCTGTCTATGAAAATTGCATTACTTCCACTGGATGAACGCCCCGCCAACACCCGCTACCCAACCCAAATTGCGGCAATGACGGGCGCCAAGCTACTCATCCCGCCCGCCGACCTGTTGCCAAACTTGCGCCAACCCGCCAACCGCGCAGGCTTGGCGCAATGGCTGAGCGACATCGCTCCAGACGCAGACGGCATCGTCGCCTCGATAGACCTGATCGGACACGGCGGCCTTATCGCCTCGCGCATCAGCGACCACGGCATTCAAGATGTGTTGCAGGCCATTGCGCCGCTAACCCAGCTTCGCAAGCCCAATCTCCCGGTCTTTGCCTTCAACGTCATCCAACGCATCAGCAATGCCGATGACAACACCGAAGAGCCGCTGTTCTGGGGCGAGTATGGCGTGGCGCTGTATCAATACGCGCGGGCGTTGGACATGGCTCTAAGCGGCGATGCGCGGGCGCAGCAAGACTGCCGCACGCTAGAGGCGCACATCCCCGAAGAACACCGGCAAGCCTGGCTGGCCCGCCGCCTGCGCAACCACACCGTGAACCTGGCGATGCTACATGCCGCCTCGCAGGGCGCGTTCGATCTCTTGGTCATTCCGTCGGATGACACCTCGCCCGTCGGCCTAAGCGCCCGCGAGCGCAAGCATTTGGAGGCGATGCGAAGTTTGACTTCTCCCCCTCCCCTTCAGGGCAGAAGGTTGGTGGGAGAGGTTCTGATGTACCCCGGCGCAGATGACCTCGGCTCGGCACTGGTGGCGCGTATGCTGAACCACCTGAGCCAGCACACGCCCAAAGTGTTTGTGCATTTCATGGATGAACGCATGAAGCGCAACGTGGCGCCTTACGAAGACCGGCCCATTCATGTGGCAGCGGAGACGCAACTGATGGCGGTGGGCGCGCAACCGGCGGCTTCGGTAGATGAAGCCGACGTAGTGCTAGTTGTTAGCCCGCCGTTCGAGCGCATCGACGGGCGCGACCCGCACTGGCGCAATTTAGGCCCGCAACGCCGCGCCGATATGCTGCTGCCCGAGGTGTTGCGCATTCGCAACTGGGTGCGCGCAGGCCACAAAGTTGCTATTGCCGATGTGGCTTTCCCCAACGGCGCAGAACCTGTATTGGTTGAGTTGTTGTTCGAGCATGTGGAGGTTGCAAAGTTGATCTCGTTTGGCGGCTGGAACACGGCGGGCAACACGCTGGGCACGGTGCTGGGCGCGGCGTGCGTGCCCCTTCAAAACGATGCGGCGCGACAAACACAACTGGCGCACCACCTGTTGGAGGATTGGGGCTATCAATCGGTTGTGCGCAATGAATTGCGCGCATCGCCGCTGGCAACGCAAGCGAATGGCTGGGGCGAGGGTGGCGAGGTGGCTGCGTTCACGGCGCAACACCTTGCGCCTCTTGCTGCGCGCATCCGCACAGCGGGGCTGTCGTGCGCGCCAACGCGTGTGCAGCATCCGTGGGGGCGCACGTTTGAGGTGGACTTTGAATTGAGCGATTGAGAGTAGGCCAATGCAAACATCGTTGAGAAAGAGTTATCGCCGAATCATTGGCAGATAGACATAGTGCCCGGTGCCAAAATCTGATACTTTGAACGCAATGCTTTGAGCAATGTCGCTTCGTGCGAATGCTGTCGTCAAATCTGCACTCACAATTTTTATGCTGGCATGGTAAGGACCATCAAATCTCTTCTGGCGTATCAGTGATGCGGGCAGATCGAGTACCAAAGTGATATTTTCTGGTGGCGCGCTCATCAAATATTGGGTTGCCGAAATGAGGTTACCGATGCTATTAACGATTTCAAGCGTAATGGCATATCTGCCCGTAGCAGGTAGTGTCAGGGGTACAGCGAGTCGCAACACATCCAGCCCTGCTATGTTGTCAGTATTCAGGGCTGCGAATGTCGCGCTAACACTCAGCCCAGTATCCGGAGCAAATATTTCTAACAAGGCGCTGCTCTGGCGTTGGTAGGCTGCTGGTGTGGTTCCAGAGGCTTCAACATTGACGAAGTATTGACCAGGTTGGCCGATGATGTTTGATGAACCAACATACGTGCCTGGTGCAACTTCAGCCAGCTTAAAGGTAATAACGCCGGATTCGGTTGCTGTAGAAGCCGTGACCGTGGCACCTGCCAACGGTTTGCCATCGTCGGTTAAACGGACAAGAACTGTTGCGGGGCTTCCGCTGGCGACAGGAACAATTGGGTCAACTGACAGACCCACCGATGATTGCACCCCACCCAACAGCACAAAAGACGAAGAAATCGTGTTGTGGGTTGACCGAATAGTGACCTGCCAAATACCTACCTGCGGCATGGGAATGATGAAGCCAAGTGAACTGAGCGCATCCGTGGACACCGATGAAGAAGCAATAGCGCTTGGCATGAGGGTCGCTAGCGAATCTTTCGTGTAAGTGACACCGGATGGCGAAGTAAGCTGCATCTCCAACCCACCTGTGTACCAAGCGAGAAGCAGCGTCATTTCACTGCCGTCAATGACGAGGTTGTAAGTCTTGGATGCACCGGGTTGCAGGATGTCGGCGAGGGAAGGGAGAGATGTGTCTGCTATTGCCTGGGGCATCTCTGTTCGCTTAGGGGCTTTGGCCGCAGGTGTATCTGGACAGGCGCGGTGCTTACGAAACTCCAAAAGATTAACCAAGACACATTCAGTCGCGATGCTGTCAAAATATGATTGGCCGTTACCCCAAGATCGGAGATGAGTTGCGGACGTTTCATACCTGAAAGGCATTCCGAGTGACTCATCGGTTTGCCTTTTATACCCTGTCGCCGAGCGTTGACCAATAAACCCATCGGTGGCACCTCCTTCAAAATTCACCGACCGATTTTGTAACCAGGGTTGCAGTGTGCCTGAAATGTTGCTACCCGAGCCTCCTATAAAGTGATATTTGCCGTTCTCGTAGGGTGGATAAAGCTGATTTCTGCGGTCGGCCGCCTCAGTAGATAAGTCGCAGGTTCCTGGGTTAATCCAGCACCCTCCATTGCTCAGCGATATTGAGATTGAAACGAGTGGACTGATTACTAGGGGTAACTGAAACAACCTATTAAGAAAGGCTATATTCACGCCCCAGTGAGGACTTCCCAGTGTAATTAAGCGATCAATCGCCTGCCACTTACTCTGCGGAGGTGAGCCATCCGAGCCATCCAAGTATTGCCGTGCAACAATTCCACCCATGCTATGAGCAATGATGGTCAGTTTGCGACCAGGTTCTTGCTTCGATATAGCATCAATTCTCCTGCTCAAACATTCTGCTGATTCGCGAATAGGTGCGGTACGTATCGCATTGGTTGTGTAGTGCGCAAAATATACATGCCAACCATTTTGTATTAGCAAGTCGTAGATTCTTCCGAAATTATCGTTTCGACCCGGCATGTTGGGCTTCGGGTTTATCTCATCATCACATGTAAAGGAGACTAAATCGGGTATTCCTTGCCAACCATGCACTAACACTGCCACCCCGGCAGACTCGACCAAAATATGAAGTGGAAACGGTTGACCGAAGACTAGACCAGAAGCATCTCTCAACTGAACAGTGTAGGAATAAAGACCGGGCTGAGTCGGTGCATTGAAGGTCTCCTGAATGAGTGTCACTGTTTCGCTGGGCGCAACTGTCGTGGTCAATGTGCTGCTGCGCCCAGCCCACGCATTGCCCCCCACCCAACCATACGACCCTGCCACCCACGTAGAAGTCCCAGTGTTGCGCACTCGCAGAAACAAACTCACCGGCGCCCCTGGCTTCACCGTCTGCTGAACCGATTGATCCACCAACGCAACTGCGGCGGTCGCTGACGGCTCCACCAAAACGCGCAATAGAAACTGCTGACCAAATGGCGAGCCCGTCGCATTGCGCATCTGCACGGTGTAGAAGTAGAGACCGGGTTGGGTTGGGGCATTGAATGTCTCCTGAATGAGCGTCAGGGTTTCGCTGGGCGCAACCGTCGTAGTCAATGTCCCGCTGCGCCCCGACCACTCATTGCCACCAATCCAGCTATACGACCCCGCCGCCCACGTTGAAGTCCCTGTGTTGCGCACCCGCAGAAACAAATTCACCGGCACCCCTGGCTTCACCGTCTGTTGCGCCGATTGATCCACCAACTCGACTGAGTCCGTCGCTGGCGGCTCCACCAAAACGCGCAATAGAAACTGCTGACCAAATGGCGTGCCCGTCGCATTGCGCATTTGCACGGTGTAGAAGTAGAGGCCGGG
>JAYTNY010000110.1:0-6218 GCA_043748055.1 Roseobacter sp. | reverse complement strand
GGCGTTGTTGGCTCAGGATGTGATCGCTAACGACCCTGATGCCGCTGTGATCGTGATGGACCCGCACCGCACCCTGGCCCAAAAGGTGGCCTCGCTCATCCCACCCGAACGCGCGGCCAAGACCATCTACTGGAACCTCGCCGACCGCGAACGACCCTTTGGCCTCAACTTGATTGACCGGGTCAACGACCTCAACGCGTTGGGGAACGGAGAAACGGGTGCGAGCGCCCTCGCCGGCACATCGGCTCTGTTCATGTCCGATGTCTCGCAGGTGCCAGCGGACACGCGCGTGAGCAACGTCATTGATGCCTTCAATGAGATTTGGCCGCAGAACTGGGGGCCGCGCATGGAGGATTATTTGCGCGGGCCGCTGCTGACGATGGCGAATGCCAACGATGCCTTGCTGGCCGAGTTCGCCTTTCACGAGTGGCGGTTGGGCGCACAAACCGCATTGGCGCAACACAGCACCGCAGTGGATGGCGATGCCCTCGACGATGCCTTGCGCATGGCCGACGACTACGGGCAACGCTTTGCGCATCTGCGCCCACCCGCCAGTGAGACCGCACGGCTCGTCTACAACAAGCTCGGCTTGCACATGGCCGCGTTTCGGCAAAACCGCCACAGCCCAAACGCAGCCGCGCTTTTGTTGCCGCTGCTTTCAGCGATGGCAAAGCTGTTGTGCGTTGAGCATCCCGCCCCACGCCAGATGCCGCGCGGCCCCGGCCTGCTGGAGCGGCTGTATGACCGCGATGGCGTGCTGCACCCGTTGCAATACACCCTGCTGGATGTGAACCCGATGCTCGCCAACCCCGACTTGCGCGAGGCCGCCCTGGGCGCGCTGGATAGCACGCAGCATCGCTATTTGCATCAGTGGTGGCGCGATTCGTTCGATGCCTACTGGCACGGCAACCCGCGCCTGTTGATGGACATGGTGACGCCCGTGCGCACCAAGCTCAATCGCTTCGCCGCGTCGGATGTAGCGCGGCGCATCTTCGGTCAGCCGCAATCAACGCTTGATCTGCAAGGCGTGATCCGCGATGGCGGTGTGCTGATTGTGGACTTGGCCGCAGGCGTGATTGGTCAAGAGAACGCCGCGCTCATCGGCTCGGCGGTGTTGAATTGGTTGGCAGCGATGATCTTCGCCAGAAATGACGACGCGGCTCAGAAGCCGGGACGAAAGACGATTGACGACATGACGCACGAGAGTCGTCTGTCGTCTCGGCTTCGGAGCCGCGCCGTCCGTCGTCGGATTTTTCTGGTCGTAGACGAATTCCAATCCATCCCCGGCGCCGACTACGCCTTCATGCTCAGCGAGTTGGCGAAGTATGGCGTGCAACTGTGTTTGGGCACGCAAAGCCTGGGCGTGCTGGATGTGCTCAGCGAGCGCACCCGTCGTGCCTGGCTAGACAACACCAGCGCATTGTTTGTCTTTCGTAGCGGTGCCGATGATGCCGAGGTGTTGGCCCGCGAACTCAGCGTGGGCGAACCGGATCGGCTGACTGTGACCGCATCGGACATCGTGGGTTTGCCGGACTACGCTTGCTTTGCGCGGCTAAGAGGTATGCCCATGCCCTTTCGCGTCGAGACGCGCAAAGTTGAGGATGGCGATGAAGCGATGTTTGAACGCATCGCCGCCGCCAGCCGCGAGAAATATGGTCGCGCCGCATCCGAAGTAGATGCATGGTTGCACCAAGCCGCAGAATGCCAGGGCGAGCCGCCGCAACCCAAGCAACGCAGACGTGATGGCCCAACCGGTGGTTCTCGAATTAGAAAACTGATGGCGGGTTGAACACCGCAAGCATTTACGAAGATGGTGCCTGCGCTGGTTTGGCATACCGATCCAGGATGCTTTCGATCTCAGCAGGCAGAGCCGGACGGCCACGACCGTTGAGCGATGTGCCGATGACGCGGGCGTTGACGATGGGCGTGTAGTCGGGCAACTTGAGAATGTCTTGCATACACGCAAAGCGAATCTTGGAGACGCGTTCGAAATTGGAGCACACCACGAACCGGTCGTTCGAGCGTAGCGGCGAGCGATAGTCAATCTCGATGCGCGTGACCACCAGATTGATGCCCTGCTGCGAAAGCGCGGCAAAATCCAGTCCAAATTCTTTTAAGAATTCGTGGCGGGCGTGCTCCAAGTAGTGCTGATAGTTGGCGTTGTTGACGATGCCTTGCAAATCGCATTCGTAGTCGCGCACGAGGAATTCGAGTTGATGCGAATAGTCCATGATTGATTTTGAGCTTGACTGCTATGGATCACTTGAATGAGCCAAGGATGTATTTGAGGTGGGCAGCAACTGCCGGATATTTATGCTTGTGGCTGGCAGTTCGTACGTCATTTGCGATAGGCCAAGCAACGTATCCGCCGCAACGATTTCGCCAGAAGCTTTTGCGACAACGTATGACACCGACACGCCACCGCCATACTCTATCTGGCCGGGTTTGAATAGCTCGCGGACGAATCGCAATAAGCTACTCTTTGTCCACCAAAGGCCAGCGCTGGAAACGAGGGTGGCATACAACAAATAGCGCTTGTCCGTGTTTTGCATAAACTGCTCGCGTTGCACCGCCACAGCCAACTCGCAATGGGTGTGGCCTTCGGGTACGTTGGTCATGCTTTTGCAAAACGCATCCAACGCCTTGCCCAATTGGTCGGTTTCATTTACAGCATCGCGCATATCGGTAATGCTTTGATCCTTTGAGTCTTTCTTGGGGTCAAGCGCGTCTATGCGCGATTGCAGTTTGTTCTTGCTCTGCTCCAACCCAACCGCGCGTTGTTGCACCAATGCACTAAACCGATCTATCAAAACCGAATGATCGGTAACACCAAAACCGGGAATGCGCACCAATTTATGCTGATGTCGCACGATGGCACCTGCCAGCGCCGCTTTCAATGCCTCACTCTTGATATTGACCTCGCGGCCTTTGACATCGTAGCTGGTGCGAAAGTAACCCACCACATCCGACACGGCGCTCACCAAGCCGGGGATTCCGGTCAGCGCGCCGATGAGTCCGCCTGCTGCGGGCTGTACCTCCTCCGTTGCGGGTGGCTCGGCCTTCAAAATCTCGCGTGTGTCCTCTTCTGCAAGAGGGAGCAAGACAACCTTTGAAAGCGCCACCACAAGTTTATTGTTACGCTCAGTTTGAGCAGCCAGGGCTTGCTCATACAAATCCAACTGCGCCGTCACCTGTAAACGCGTCACGTCATCTTGCGCTATTTGCAACGAGTCCACAATCACGATTTCTGCATCCGTGTCCAACGAGGACAGGCCTTGTTGCACAATGGCTTCTGCCACATCCCTCAACGCGCTATGCGTCACCAAATCCGCAAAATAGCCTGTCTTGTCATCGGTTGCTGCGCCGCCTGCCGGTGACTCTGACTTGGTTGTAGCTTTTTCGTCTGCCATTCGGGTTCCTCCTCGTATCGTGATCGCGCACTAAAAATGGGTTAGCTTGGATGATACTGAATCGAGCAAGTTGCGCCATACGACTCTCTCTATAATCCGTTCACTCTTTGTGAGTGAGCAGCACGCCGGGCAACAGCCGAATCAGCATGCACCCCGAAACCTTCGACACCCTCGTTAACTTGCTGGCATCGCTGCCGGGCATGAACAGCGAATCTGCGCGCACAGATTTGTTGACCAGCGTGTTTGTAGGCTGCACCCAACGCGCCGATGTGAATTGTGCAGGCGGCCCGCGCGAAGTAGCCCGGCGCATGACACTCGCCCTAGATGCGTTTGGGTTGCTGCCCAACGGTCAGTTGGCGCTGGTTCGTTTGTTGGCTGTCATTCGCCTCGATCTCGGCACCGATAAACATGCGTTGCTCGAACGCATCAGCCACGCGCTGCAAGCCGCTCCCGACCAACCCCTGTTCACCAGCCCCCGCGAGCGCGAATTGCAATATCTCGATCAACTCCGCGAACAAGGGGTGAGCGAGAACGGCACCTACACCCCGCTCAGCGGCGAAAGTCTGGTGCGCGATGAAACCCCGCGCCCCCGCCGGGCCAAACCCATGATCGAGCGACCGGAGATGAAGCACACGCCCTGGTCGCGCGATTTGCAACAACCCCGCGAGCCGCGCCGTTTTACCGATGCCATTAGCGAGATGCTGCGCATTCGCCGCCTAGTGCTGCTGGGCGAACCCGGCGCAGGCAAGACCACCACCCTGTGGAAATTGGCCGACCACCTCATTGAGCAAGCTCGCAACGACCCACGCACGCCCATCCCCCTGCTGGTGCAGCTGGGCAATTGGACGGCCGCCCAGCAACCCCTGCTCGATTTTATTGGGCAGCAAGCCGCCTTGCTAAAAGATGACCTGCCCAGTCTGTTGACCGAGCATCGCGCCGCGCTGCTATTGGATGGGCTAAACGAAATGCCTGTGGATCAGCGCGAGGCCAAATCGCAGTGGGTGAAAGCGTTGATTGCCGCGCACCCAAACCTCATTGCGGTCATCACCTGCCGCGAGCAGGACTACGGCCTCGATCTGGATTTTGACCGCGTCACCATCGAGCCGCTGAAGCCCACCCAGATCCGTGAATTTGTGGCGCGCTACCTGGGCCAGGAACGTGGCGAGGCGCTGTTCTGGCGTTTGGCCGGGCAGGCCGCGCAGCAGACCGAGAACCAATTCCAAAACCGATTTGCCCAAAAGCTAACGGACTGGCAGACCGTATTTTGGGATGAAGCGCAATTGCCAGATGGCTTGCGTTGGAATTACGAATGGCACAACGAAGGCAACGGATATTGGAATCTCTGGATGCGCGAGCGCGAACAACCGGCCAGCCTGCTGCAACTGGCGCGCAACCCCTACATGCTGGGAATGCTGATTGATGTGTCCGATTACAACCGGGGTAATTTGCCAGCTAATCGCGGCCAGTTGTTCGCCGACTTTGTAGGCGTATTGATCAGGCGTGAGCAGGAGACCCATGTCATCACCGATGAAGGCGAACCTGCTGCACTGCGCCAACGCCTGGCCTTGTTGGCCTACACCATGCAAACCCGCCGCACCGAAACCGACGAACAAACGGACAAACAAGGCGCGCTGACCACGCTACCGCTGAAGGATGCCACTGACCTGATGGGTGAGCGTCTGCTGTATTTGGGTGGCAGCACCAGCGTGCTCACGCTGGGCAACGAAGTGCGCTTTAGCCACCAATTGCTGCAAGAGTATTTTGCGGCGCACTACATGCAGACCGAGATTGAAAACGAGCGACTACAGGCGGCAGACATCTGGAAACCCGCAACGTGGTGGGAGCGCACCAACTGGGAAGAAGCGACGATCTTGCTGGCCGGGCTGTATACCGACGATTGCACCCGTGTCGTAGATTGGGTGAGCGAAGCCAACCCCGAAGTGGCCGCCCAGTGCATCACCCGCAGCGGCGCGCACACACCCGATGCAACCAGGCTGCGCCTGCGCGACCTGTGGTTGCCGCGCCTGACCGACTTGCAGCGCGACCCCAACCCGCAAGCGCGCGCCAACGTGGGCCGCGCATTGGGCAGCATCAAACTGAGCGATGGCAGCCCGCTGGATAATCGCCCTGGGGTCAGCATCACTTGGCGCAACGGCCTTGCCATCCCAGACATTGCATGGGTCAGTATTCCGGCGGGTGAATTTGTTTACGGTGAGCGCGAAGAAGGCGATGGGATCGTAGACAAAGTCGTCAAACGCCTCACCACTGGCCCCAAACGCATCGCGTTTCCCGCCTTCAAGATCGCGGCTTACCCCGTTACTTACGCCCAGTTTCAGGCGTTTATAGATGCCCCGGATGGCTTTGACAATCCGCGTTGGTGGGATGGGTTGGCCGCTGATGACGATGACAAACGCGCGCCGGGCGAACAAGCCTTTGCCTTTTGGAACCACCCACGCGAAAACATCAGTTGGTATGACGCAGTAGCGTTTGCGCGCTGGCTGAGCGAGAAGCTGGGCTACAGCGTGCGTTTGCCCACCGAGCAGGAGTGGGAGCGTGCGGCGCGAGGCGTTGAACGCCGCGAGTATGCCTATGGTGATGCGTATGATCCGAACAAGGCCAACACAGAATACGAAATAAAACAGACTACTGCCGTTGGCATATATCCCAACGGCACAACGCCCGAAGGTGCACATGACCTGACGGGTAACGTTTGGGAATGGTGTTTGAATGAGTATGACCAGCCTAAGAGAACGCAGTTGACCGGTGCTGCAACGCGTGTGCTGCGCGGCGGGTCGTGGGACCTCTATC
>JAYTNY010000109.1:0-3516 GCA_043748055.1 Roseobacter sp. | reverse complement strand
CGGATTTTGACGACAAGGTGGATTCGATCTTCCTAGCTGCACCCAATGTAACCGTGGAGCAATGCCCGACCTATGTGCAGATTTGCAACCCGCTGGTGCAGCGTGCGCGGCCTGCGCCCATCATGCCCATCTACCGCGCGCTAGACCGCGCCGTGAGCCGTATCAAAGGCCAGCCCGGTCGGCGCGCCATCGCCCTCATCACCGATGGCCGCAAAGCCAACCTGCAAGACCTGAGCCAAGCCATTGTGTTGCAGCGCGCCAACGAGGCGCAGGTGCCCATCTTCGTCATCGGCTATGGCGCAAAGCCCAACGACGCGCTGTTGCGCCCGCTGGCCGATTTGAGCGGCGGTGAGTTAATGACCGCGACCAAAGTGGACGAGTTGGACGAGCGCCTCGCTGCCATTCATCGCCACCTCAAAACGCAATACGGCCTGGCCTTTGTGGCCGAGACCCCCAGCGACAACCAGAAGCATGTTTTTAAGATTGGCGTCGAGGTGGCAAACGTGGGCGCGGCCACGAACGAACAAACGTTGGCGGCATTCTTGCCTGTCAAACCGACCCTTGTGGAGACGCTCATCGCCATTGGCAACCAGCCTGCCCAGTCGCTAGATGCGCTGCTTGCCAGCCAAAGCGTGTTGGGCCGCCAGTTTGAACTCTCGCCAGTAGTGCGGATGCGCGGGCAAGTGGCCCACATCGAGGTTCGGTTGAACGACACCTTGCTAAGCGATAGCGTAGCGCCGTTCAAACTCTCGGCCAAAGAGATGGCGTTGGCCGACAACGTGACCTACACGCTGCGCATCCGGGCCTTAGATGCAGCAGGCAATGCCAGCGACGAGAAACGCTATGACTTCCGCATAGAGGCCTGCCCAGCGTTATGCTGGGTGAGCGAGAACCCCACGCGCGTGATGACGATGGCCGCCATTGCCGCTGCGGCGTTGGCCGTCGCCTCGCTGATTGGGTTTGCCATTGCGCGGCTGGCCCAAGCGCGGCGCGGCACCGCCAACGTGCGGCCCAGCATGCAGGCTGCACGCAACATCGCCACCAAACCCGAACCCAAGACCAACCCGCCCGCGTCAGCCTTCTCCAACTCCAACTCAAACGGCACCGGCCCACGCATCACCGCCATCCCCAACAGCCCAAATGGCGCGCCGCTTACGGCGGTGCCGGTTCGCTCGCGCATCACCAAAATTTTGGACGAGCAGCCGTTGGCCTTCTTGGAATTCGCCAGCGACAACGTGAGCCACAAGCGCGTGGCGCTGGGCGGGCACGATGGCAAGAGCGTGATCTTTGGCTGGGACATGCGCGAGGACGACCCGGAGAACCAAGTGCGCATCCGCAGCGATTACGCCTCGCGCACGCACGCCGAGATTCGCCAACAAGGCGATGGGCTATACGTGATCGACCTTAACTCCAAGTCCGGCACTTTTCTGGAGGGCGAGAGATTGACCGCCAACAAAGCCACGCGCATCAAACCCGGCGACAAGATAAAGTTTGCCGACACCACTGCCACAGTGAAGGAAGCCTAACGCCGGATGTCTGACGCCGCAGCCACACCGATAAAAATTGATTGGGACGCGCGCACCGACAAAGGTGGCCGCGACGACAACCAGGATGCCGTGCGCCTCGTGTCGCCCAATCACCCTGGCATTGCCGAGCGCGGCTGGTTGCTGGTGGTGTGCGATGGCGTGGGCGGCGAGGCGGGCGGTCATCTCGCATCGGCCAAAGCCGCCGATGCAGCTTTGCAAGCCTATTACGATGACACGCACGGCAAGACGCCGTTCGATTGGCTAAACGCCGCCGTAAAGCGCGCCCACCTAGCCGTGCTGCGCGAGGCCACCCGTGATAGCGCCCTGCGCCGCATGTCTACCACGCTGGTGGCTGCCGCCGTTTTGGATAACCAAGCCTACATTGCGCATGTGGGCGATAGCCGTGCCTACTTGCTGCGTGGCGAGACGGGCGCGCTGAGTGCGTTGACCCGCGACCACAAAAACGAGGCGACCAACAGCATTACGCGCTCGTTGGGGGCTGGAGCCAACCACGATGCCGAGCTAAGTGAACCCATAACGCTGCTGCCGGGTGACCGCCTGATGTTGTGCAGCGACGGCGTATATGGTGTGCTGGATGATGCAACCCTGGCGCACATCTTAGCTTGCAACGCTGGAGCCAACAATGCTGCGCAAGTCTTGCTGGCCGCAGCCCTGCGTGCCCAAACGGATGACAACGTGACGGCGGCGGTGTTGAACTTTGGTGAGCCGCGTGTGTCTCGCGCAGCAACCCCAGCGCGGGCAGGCCCAACCAGCAAAAAGTGGGCGTGGGTGGCAGGGCTGATGGCGCTTGCGGCGGTGCTACTGGCGCTGGTGTTGCCCCGCTTAAGCAGGGTGACGACGCCCACGCCGCCAACAGGTGTTGCCACGGCATTGGTATCGCCCCGCGCAACCACCGCCGCAGCAAGTGCGGCTGGGCTGGCGGCCACCGCCACCGCGCCGCCCACGGCAGCGCCCATTTTGGAGCAGACCCAGCAAGCCCAAATTACGCAGGTTGCCGCAACGCGGGCAGCGCAGATAGCCGCGCAAGTGGCCGCCGCCAAAACACGGGCAGCCCGCGCCACAGCCACACCCGCCCCAACGCCCGCGCCAACGGCTGCACCCACCGCACAGCCTGCCGAACCCCGCGCACCGGAACCTCCGCCACAGCCGACATCCCCCCAACAGCCCACCACAGCGCCCACCCAAGCCCCTACGCCAGCACCGACACAAGCACAAGCCGCAACACCGGTGCCAACCCAACCCCCGCCGCAGCCCACGCCCATTCCCATCGAACCGACGGAAGACCCAGGCACTGGGCGCAACCCGACGATGACGCCAGTGCCTTAACCGTACAATCCAAACTGATGAACACGCCGTTTTGTGGTTACACCCTGCTGCGCGAGATTCGCCGTGGTGGCATGGGCATTGTGTGGCTGGCCGAGGATGCGACGGGCCAACAGGTAGCCGTAAAAGTGTTGTTGGAAAAGTATCGGCACAACGCCGAGGTGCGCTCGCGCTTTGAGGTGGAGCCAGAGCACCAACTGGCCCACGCGCATATTCCGCAGGTGTTGCAAGCAGACGAATGCAACGGCCTGCCTTTTTTTGCGATGACTTTTGTAGACGGCGAATCGCTGGAGGACAAGCTGAACGCTGCGCCGCATGGGCTGGGCTGGGGCGAGCTGCACCCGATTCTGAGCCAGATTGCGACAGCGCTGGATCACATTCACACGCACGGCCTGGTTCACCGCGATGTAAAGCCCGACAATATTTTGATTCGCGCTCACGATGGCAAGGCCTATTTGATTGATTTTGGCATCGCCAAAAAAGCCGGGCGCATGGCACTCACCGGCACCGACCACGAGCCATTTGGCACGCACGCCTACATGGCCCCGGAGCAATGCCAAAAGCCCATTCGCTCGTTGCCCGCCAGCGATGTGTATGCGTTGGCCGTTACGGCTTACCAAGCGCTAACCGGGGCCTTGCCCTTCCA
>JAYTNY010000108.1:0-3264 GCA_043748055.1 Roseobacter sp. | reverse complement strand
GCCGCATTTTGCGGGGACATGGCTTTGATGCCTGCGTTAAACGGCTCAACCGTCATCGGGCCGTCGTAACCCACTTTGCGCAGCGCATCTAAAAATGGCTTGATGGGCAACACGCCGGTTGCGCCCACCATCTCGCGCTCCTGGTCAATTTGCTCGTCAATCTCGCGGCCTTTGGGCGCATCGTTGAGGTGAACGTAAACAATCTCATCGGCATTCAGATGCTCCAGCTCGGTCACCGTGCCATGCGCCGTCCACCAATGCCAGAGGTCTAACAGGATGCCGGTGTTCTTGGCATCCACGCCCAACGCCGCAGCGAACATGCGCATGCCGTCCATGGTGTGAACAAAATCAAATTTTTGCCCAGTGCGCAACGTGTTTGGCCCAATGAACTCCATGCCAAACATCATGCCGTATAGGCCAAGCAGGTCTACAGCACGCTTTAGGCGCGGGAAGATGAGATCGTAATGCTGATAAAAACCGTGCTTGTCGGAGCGGGGCATGACCCAGGTGAAGCAGCGCGTGCAGCCGAACTCGGCGGCCAGCTTCACGTCTTCCACAAACTTGCCCAGGCTATCGACATAGGCTCGGTCGCTATCGGACTCGCGCCAAGCCACGTTCAAGCCGATGGCACCCGGGCGCAGACCGGTTGCGGCAAACCAGTCTTTGGCGTTCTGCAAACTGGTGGTCTTGGCCAAGTTGCTCAGATACCCCAGATCCAGATCAATGCCCGCAAAGTTGTATTGTTTCGCCAGCCCACACGCCACATCACACGGCACGCCGTTGTGGCCCAACGCACCGAGGTTTAGATTCTTGTACATATCCAATCCATTGAAGCATAAAATTCCGGTACTGGTTATTGGTTGATTAGTTTAGTGGTTGAGTGCACGCAATCAACTAATCAACCAATAAACTAATCAACCTGATTGAGATGGAATACAAAGACTATTACAAAATCCTCGGCGTAGAGCGCAACGCAGATGCGGAGACCCTCAAGAAAGCCTACCGCAAGCTCGCGCGCCAGTATCACCCGGATACCAACAAGAACGACAAAAAATCCGAGGAGAAATTTAAGGAACTGAACGAAGCCAACGAAGTGCTGAGCGACCCGGAGAAGCGCAAGTTGTATGACCAACTGGGCAGCAACTACAGCCGTTACACCCAGGGTGGCGGCGACCCGCGCCAATACGATTGGGCACAGTGGGCCCAGCGCAACGGCAGCCCCAGCGGCAACCCGTTTGGCGGGCGGGCGCAGCCGGGTGGGCCAGGTGGATTTGACGGCAGTGGCGAGGACTTCAGCGACTTCTTTTCCAACATCTTTGGTGGCGGGCCACGCGGCCCCAGCCAGCCACGCGATGTAGAGCAGTTGGTCGAGGTCTCGCTCGAAGAGGCCTTCCGCAGCACCACTCGCATTATTCAAAAGCCGAACGAGAAAGACATTGAAGTGACGATTCCGGCAGGCGTAAAGACCGATAGCCGCGTGCGCGTGCGCGGGCAGGGCATCAAAAATTCGCGGGGGCAGGTGGGGGATTTGTATCTCGTTATCGAAGTGCAACCCAACGCGACTTACGAGCGCAAAGACGACGACCTCTACCGCGATATTCAGGTGGATGCGTTTAAGGCCATGCTGGGCGGCGAACACACCGTGGAGACATTGGGTGGCAGCCTTGTCATCAAAATCCCGCCGGGTACCTCATCTGGCAAGCTGATTCGGCTGCGCGGGCGCGGCATGCCCAAGCTAACCGCCAAAGGCGAGAGCGGTGATTTGTATTTGCGGGTGATGCTGAACGTGCCGGGCAAGTTGCAAGACGATGACCGTGAGGCGCTGGAGAAGCTGGCGGAGAAATACCGGGCATAACCCCCGACCCCTAAAGGGGAGTCCTTGAGTTTTGCTACACCTACCCGTTATTTCGATAACGCGCCCATCAAAAAAGAGATGAAGTTAGAGCGATCACCTATGGCCCCCCTTTAGGGCAATGGCATTGAATTAGACATAAGAGCGTGATGGAGGCCGAGGCTTTAGCCGGTTAGTGGCTTGCCGTGTGCCGTAATTTGCGGCACGCGCTACTAACCGCCTAAAGGCTCGACCTCCGAGTTTCGCCTTAATTCAATGCCATTGCCCTTTAGGGGACGGGGGTTATCTTCTTCGCAAACACCACCCGCTGCTCCATCATCGGCTTAAACCCCAGCGCCTTAAACTGCGCTGCCGATGCCCGCACATGGTCGCCGCTACCAAAGCGCAAATCGATGTGTTGCGGCACACGCACCAGCGTATCCAGCACAGCCTTGAAGATCGAAAGCTCGGCCTCGGTGTTCCAGGCGTGTTGATCCAGCCACAGCCACACCGAGGGGTGCGACCGCGTGCCGCCCAGATGCGCGATGCCCACATCGTGCTGGCCCGCATAGCACAGCCAGGTTTTGCCAGCGGGTGTCACTATGCGCGGCAACAACTCGCCCACAATCAACTCGTGCGCCCAGGCATCGCCCAACTCGGCCTCCACCTCGGCAGCTTTTTTGATTGAAGTCGCAGCCGATTTTTCATCCAACAATTCGAGCGACACGCCATCGGCCCGAAGGGGCAACAGCCCGCCGCCGTCTCGGTGTAAGTATTGCGGCAGGTAGCGTTTGTAGCCCGCCGTCAGCGCGCAGCGCACTGCGGCCGCGTTGGCCGAGGGCACATCCATCCACAACCAGTGCAGCTTGCGGTCGGCCACGGCCTTCTCCACCTCGTGCAACATCTTGCTGGCAATATGCAGGCGGCGCATATCTGGCGGCACCGCCAGCACGCGGATGCGTGCGGCCATGCCGCTGCGCTCCACCACCAGCAACCCGGCTGGCTCTACGTTATAGGAGCATACAAACACTGACCCCAACGTATTAAGCGCAATGGGCAAGGTGGTGCGCCACAGCGGCGAACGCACGCGCTCTTCTAGCGATGAATCGAGGACCGTCACGTCTTCCGGCGCAAGGGCCTTCAACACATCGCGCACATCGGCGATGCGCCCGATCAACACCTGGGCACTGGGCGGCAATGCGCGGCGTTTTGGCGTTTTTGATGGGGCTTGCGGCATCCCGATCATTTTAGTTTGGTGGTTTAATCCGCGCTATGCCAAAGTCTTTCATGCGCGGCTTCGAGCTGCTCCTGGTCATTGTTGTTGGCGCGTCCATTGTGTTGGGCGTTACCTGGGGCGCGGATGTGCTTCCCTCATCGGTGTCGCCCATGACCGCGTTGCAACAGCCACAGGCGCAACCCCGCGCTGCCGGAAC
>JAYTNY010000107.1:0-6139 GCA_043748055.1 Roseobacter sp. | reverse complement strand
CCACTTTTTGATGACTTGGTAGCCACCGATGGTGTACTGCCACACCGCAGACGGCACGTTGTGCCAGTAGCTCGTCTCGTTTAAGAAAATATTCAGCATACGTGGCACCGGCGATTCAGAAATCGCTGAGGTGTCATGCACTTCAACAACGTGGCCTCGCCCTGGCATCACAACGCCGCCGGTGCTTTTGTGCCCCCAACTGGCGTTTAACGCGGGGTCGAATGCAGCGTTGTTTAGCACCGATGGCACAGCGATGATTGCCAACTCGGGGCGAAGGGTGCCGCTGATTACGCCGCGCACCTCTTGCTCGGTGTTGAGCAGGGCGGCTACTTGTTGGCCCAGCACGGCACTGGCGCGCAACACATCTACATCGTTGGGCAAGGGGATGCGCGGCCAATCCCCGCGAATGCCATCCGCGTTGTTGCGCAGGTAAGCCGGGGCATAGCCGATGGCGAGCGCGTGCAGCCAAAGCAATGCGGCGCTGTCGGCGTTCGCATCTACATCGCTAATGCCCAGCCCGGCCAGGTAGCTGCGGGCCAGCGGCGAGAGGTTGGCGGTGATGGTTTCTTGCGGCGCGGCTTCTTCGCCAAACAGGCTGGCTTGTACGCCTTTTTTCTTTTTGGGTGCGGTGGTTTTGCGCAGGCGGAAGGGGAAGTAACTGATATTTCGGATAAGGGTTTGATAATCTGGTAGCACTGATGAGAAAAGTAAGGGAAATCCTTCCGGACTTGCCGCCCCTGTTGGTCGAGTACCAATAAATGTGTTGCCTTCCCATACCTGATTAAAAATCTCTTTCGACGGTCTACTCCAAATCGTTGGAGATGTTGTGTAGTAGCACCAGCGTTTATCAAAAGGCTTATACACATAAGGGAAAACTTTTCGCTCATCAAACTTTTCACTCTTCAGAGCGATCTCACGCGCTTTTGCCGGATTAAACCCTGCTGCTTTTCTCGTAAGACCAAAGCAAATGTCTTTCAGTTCATCCAGTGTATTTCCGGAATCGAAATAAGCCTTCATTCGTTCGATCAGGTCTGAACGATCTACATCTATCAAAGCTTCAGCCCTTCTTTCAACAGGACCATGTATTGGTGAAATCTCGCTCAGGTCTGTCAAACGAGGCCAACTCAAATAAGCATTGCTGACCGTGCTGGGCCGAAAAGAAAAGCGGTTGCTGGCAGCAGGTGTGGCCGCTCGGTACGTCGGCAAGGTGCCAGGCACTTCCGAAGTGCCTGGCACCTGAGTTACGCGCACCTCAGCCAACGCTGCATCCACTGGCGGCGTTGTGATAGATGCCAACAACTCGGCGCGTTTGTTGGCGCCCCAGAACTGGCGGAACAGCACGGGTGGCGGCTGGGCGCGTTGCTTTTTGCGCACCAGCAGCCCAATCGTTGTACCCACCCGAATGCCCTCGCGGTTAAAGTCGGTGCTAAAGATGCTGGGGTCGGGTGCGCCTGTGGGCGTGGTCTTGCCGGTCTCGCGGCTGTCGCCGTTCAGGTTGTCGAACCACAACGCATCAAACTCCTGCAAAAAGCGCTGACGCATGACCACAAACGAAGGATCGCTGAGATACGAGAAGTTGCTGATGTAGCAAACCACGCCCTCGCCGCTCATCTCGGCAATGCAGCGCTCGGCCAGCCTAAAAAAGCGAATATACAAATCGTCCAGGTTAAATTTTTTGATGCCCCAGTCTTTAATCAGCCCGCGCTTGTAAGGCTCTACCAAACCGTTTTCTTCTTGCGGGCTAATGCCTGCAAAGGCGTTGTAGGGCGGGTTGCCAATCACAACCATGATCTTCTTGTTGCGCTTCACACCATCGGCGGCATCGCGCTCTTGCTTAAATTCGGGGAAGGCCATCGCCATTTGCTCAATCTGGCGTTTGGCCTCTTCGGTGGGCGGGGCCCAGCCCGTCAGCGCATTGGTGAGGTAGACCCCGGCGCGCTCACTTGTGCCCAATCCCGCCCCTAACTGTTGCAGCAACAAACTCAATTGCAAATGGGCGACGACAAACGGCGCGGGCAAAATCTCGAAGCCAAACAAACGCTGGGTGGCGGCTTGCTTTAAGGCGGCAGCCTCCAGCGCACCCAGGCCTTTGCCCTTCAGCGTGCGCGCCACCTGCTGCAACACCTCCACCAAATACGCGCCCGTGCCGCAGCATGGGTCTAGCACCACCACATTCTCGTTGGCCAGGCCGTCTTTAATGCCCAGCTCGTCGCGCAGCGCGGTATCTACACGGCGCACCATGTATTGCACCACTTCGGGCGGGGTGTACCACACGCCCATGGTCTTGCGTAAATCAGGATCAAACGCCTGCAAGAACGGCTCGTAAAAATATTGCACGGCTTCGCTCTGCTTAAATCGCCTAAAGAATTCATCAGCAGCCACGCGGTTCAGCGCCTCACCCGCCAGCTTCAGTGTCTCGCTCAGCCCCAAAGATTCCAATTTGCTGCGCGCCGAAATCTGCTCGAACAGGCTTTGCAACACCGGCACGCGCAGGTAATACTGAGTCAACCGCCAATCAAATTTGTCTGCTCTATCCGGCTGTTCATCGTGCCACAACACCCAGGCGCTAAACACGCCATAGAACAGGGTTTGCACCAACGTGCTGCGGAAAAACTTGTCGCCGGGCTCGCCCTCAAAGACCATGCCCAGCGCGTCTTCCAGCGCGGTGCGCAATGAGCTTAGTTGGGGCATGTTGCCTGCGGCTTCCACGCGGGCACGGGCCTCGCGGGCGTAGCTGGCCAGCAGCCAGGCCAAATCTTTGGGCTGGGTAATGGGCGCGTTGTGCAGCAGGGCACGCTTTAGAAAATCTTCAAAGCGTTGGCTATGTTCGGCGCTGGTTTTGCTGGATTGGGCAGCCGCTTTCCAGAATGCGCTCTCGGTTTCGGCCAACGCAAACCGCTCCAGAAACTCTGGTTGGCCGGTTGCGCCTTTTATCACCAGGGCAAACTCGCGCAGGTTCGTCATCAGCACCGAGCCATAGGCCGCCAGGTATTTTGCAATCTGCTCGGTTTTGATAAGGTCATCGAGTTTCGCCGTCACGCCTTTGGCTTCGATCACGCCGCGTGCGGGTTTCTCGCCCTGGCTAAAAATAGCGTCTGCATCTTCGGTGTTGCGCAACTGGTCGGCGGTGAATAAGCCGCCATCGGGCAAGCCCGCGCCCTTGCTTCTGGGGTGAATCACGCACTTCACCTTCGGCTTTAGCTCGCCGCCAACAGCGTTGAGCAGGTTAGACAATGCCGGGTAATACGAGGTCTCTTTCACGCCAGGGCCGCGAATATCTTGGAGTTCGGCGAGGTAGGGGGTGAGCGGGGAGGGGTGTGGCATGGGTTGAGTTCGGAGCAAGGAGCTTAGGTTGACGTGTGGATTGACCGATAAACTCTAGCGGATATAATGTTTGTATGTCTTATCGAAACACTGTTGACAAGCATCTACAAAATGGAAGCGTGATCTATTGGTCGCGCCGGTTTGATGACCGGGTTATTGTCCGCTGCGGTCAATGCGGGAATGAACGTTCCATCAGATTCAACAATGCCACTGAGAAGTGCTTTACTGGTATTTGTAGTGGATGCTCTCAAAAGGTAAATCGCTTGCACACGGAAGATGAGACCCTGTCTTCGGGCAGCGTTGTCTATTGGAGTCAACGAGGTGTTGGACGAAATACCAAAGTGTCTGTGAAGTGTGGGATTTGCGGAAACGTTAAGTTGGTTGCCTCCTCAAAAATTCCGAATAAACATTTCACCGGATACTGCGCCGGTTGCGCTAGAACTGGCTATCGTTCTGTGCATTGGCGCGGCGGCCGGGCCAAGCATCCAACTGGTTACATCCTCGTGCGCCTTACTCCTGAACATCCTCTCTATTGCATGGCAGATAAACACCGACTTGTTTCAGAACATCGGCTCAAAATGGCACAACACATCGGAAGGCCACTCGAAAGTCATGAGGTTGTTCATCATAAAAATGGCATCAAGGATGACAATCGAATTGAGAATCTTGAACTCCTGACAAAACGATTGCATCACACCGCTTTCAAGCCAGAAAGCTATGAAAGCGAACTTAACGTCTGGAATGCCATTGTGAAACTTGTCCGATCAATGATCAGGAAATGATTACTCTTCCAATTTCAACATCGCCATAAAGGCCTCTTGAGGTATTTGCACACTGCCCACCATCTTCATGCGTTTCTTACCTTCCTTCTGAGCCTCAAGGAGCTTCCTCTTTCTGGAAATATCACCTCCGTAACATTTGGCTAAAACATCTTTTCTCATCGCACGTACTGTTTCCCGCGCAATAATCTTGGCCCCAATCGAGGCCTGAATTGGCACCTCGAACATCTGGCGCGGAATCACTTCCTTCATCTTGCGCGTCAGTGCGCCGCCTTTGCTCTGCGCAAAATCGCGGTGAACAATCATCGCCAGCGAATCCAACGGGTCGCCGTTGATCAAAATATCCATCTTCACCAGATCGCCCGTGCGGTAATCCGCCAGCGCGTAATCCAACGAGGCATAGCCTTTTGTTGCGCCCTTCAGCTTGTCGTAGAAATCCACAATCATCTCGCTCAGCGGCAGCATGTAGGTCAGCATCACACGGTTGGTGTCTAGGTATTCCATGTTCACGCTGGCACCACGTCGCTTGGTCACCAGTTCCATTACAGGGCCAATATATTCCTTGGGCGTGTAAATCTGAATCTTCATCCACGGCTCGCGCATCTCGGCCAGCTTGCTGGGGTCGGGCATGTCCGATGGCCGATCCACTTTCACAATCTCGCCCGTTGTCAACACGGCCTCGTATTCCACGCTGGGCGCAGTTACCAGCACGTCCAAATCAAATTCGCGCTCCAGCCGCTCTTGAATAATTTCCATGTGGAACAAACCCAGGAAGCCCACGCGATAGCCAAACCCCAACGCCGCGCTGCTCTCCGGAATAAACGTCAGCGAGGCATCGTTCAGTTGCAGCCGATCCAACGAATCGCGCAGCAGCGGGTAATCTTCTGTATCCGTCGGGTAGATGCCCGCAAACACCATCGGCTTGGCGGGCTTGTAGCCGATCAATGGCGCGCTGGGGTTCACCGCGTCCACAATGGTGTCGCCCACACGGCATTCGCGCACGGTCTTAAAGCCGGTGGCAATGTAGCCCACCTCGCCCGCCGCCAGCATCTTGGTCTCGGTCATGCGTGGGTTAAACGTGCCAATTTCTACTGCGTCGCAGGCCGAATCTGTGGCGGCCATGCGCAGTTTGGTCTTCATGTTTACCTTGCCGTTCATCACGCGCACATAGGCAATCACGCCTTTGTAAACATCGTAGTGGCTATCAAAAATAAGCGCTTGCAGCGGCGCGTTGGCATCGCCCGTCGGCGAGGGCACATCTCGCACCACGCGCTCCAACACCTCACGAATGCCCTTGCCTTCTTTGGCGGAAATGCGCAACACGCCATCCGGGTCATCGCCCAACAACTCACCCACTTCTTTGGCAATCTCGTCCGGCCTCGCATGCGGCAAATCTATTTTGTTGATGACCGGAATGATGTGCAAGTTGGCCTCTAACGCCAAATACAAGTTCGCCAGCGTTTGCGCCTCTGCACCCTGGCTGGCGTCCACCACCAGCAATGCCCCTTCGCACGCGTTCAAGGCGCGGCTTACTTCATACGTAAAGTCCACATGCCCTGGCGTGTCAATCAAGTTGATCTCATACGTCTCACCATCATCAGCCTTGTAACTCATTCGCACGGCGCTGGCCTTAATCGTCACGCCTTTCTCGCGCTCCAAATCCATGCTGTCTAGCAATTGCGCCTGCATATCGCGCTTGGTTACGGTGCCGGTGGCCTCTAATAATCTGTCGGCCAAGGTACTCTTGCCGTGATCTACGTGGGCAATAATGCAAAAATTGCGGATGCGGCTCAAAGTCAGTTTGGCCTGTTGGGCATCGTTGCTCTTGGGGTCTGTCGTCAAAACTCTTGTATCCATGCGTTTTCTGCGTTCTCTCAATCTCGCTATCTCACAGCGATTATAAGTTGTTGATCTGAGGTAGCATCCCACGCAATGAGTGAGATCGAACCCTCAGACGTTTCGCGCAGCATAGTCATCAACGCGCATGTCGCCATTCCGCTTAGCGACCTCTCCTTCCAATTCGCACGCGCCTCTGG
>JAYTNY010000106.1:0-8892 GCA_043748055.1 Roseobacter sp. | reverse complement strand
GGGCCTCGTAGAGTTTTTGCCGTATCGCTATGTGCTGTCGTTTAGTGTGGAGATTGTGACTGGACGGGTGCAGGGCGAACGGCTGATCTTTGGCTTTGCGATGCAACTGTTCTGGGCCATTTTTATGGTGCTGGCTGTGCGCTGGGTGTGGGCGCGGGCCATGCGCAGCTATAGCGCGGTGGGAGCGTGATAGAAGTATGAAGGATGAAGGATGAGGGATGAAGTATGAGGGAAACCTTCATCCTTCTTCCTTCATCCTTCTTAAAGATGCGTTACTTAAAGTTGTTTTTTACCTTCACCAAATCCAGCTTGCAGATGGAGCTGGAATACCGCGCAAACTTTCTCACGCAGGTTTGTCTCAGCTTATTGTGGATCGGCGTTACGCTGGTAAGCGTGCTGGTGTTTTACACCCACACCGACGCAGTGGGTGGCTGGGCGTTGAACGAGGCGCTTGTCATCGTGGGCATGTTTACGTTTATGGGCGGGGTTATCCAAACGCTGTTGCAACCCAACGCCCAAAAAATTGTAGAGATGATTCGCACGGGCACGATGGATTTTGTGCTGACCAAGCCGGTGAACAGCCAGTTTATTGCCACGCTGCGCCACCACAAAATTTTTAGCAGCTTGGACATGTTGGTGGGTGCGGGCATTGTCTTGGTCGCGTTTGGGCGGATGGGGTATGCGCCTAGCAGCGCTGCGCTGCTCCAGTTTGCGCTCATGCTGGGGTTGGCGCTGCTCATCCTTTACAGCATTTGGGTCATCATGGCGACGATTTCGTTTTGGTTTGTAAAAGTAGCGAATCTAACTGAGGGCTTTAACGCCATCTGGGACACGGGGCGCTTTCCCGTCACCACGTTCGATGGCGTGCTGCGCATCGCGCTGACGTTTGTGTTGCCCATCGCGTTTATCACCACGTTCCCGGCGCAGGCCATACTGGGCAAGCTGGATGGGGTCACGATGATTCCGGCGCTGATTATTGGCGTGGGGCTGTTTGCGTTTAGCGCATGGTTCTGGCGCTATGCCGTTCGCAGCTACAGCAGCGCCAGCAGCTAATTTCCCCGCGTTTTCAACAACGCCACCACAGATGTCTTTCCTGCGGCCCGCGCCAGGCTCAGGGCAGTTTCGCCCTGCTCGTCTTTTAACGTGCTATCTGCCCCGCCATTCAACAATATGGCAACCACGCTGGCGTGGCCTCCCGCTGCTGCGTAATGCAAAGCGGTTCTCTGGTGTGGGCCGGTCGCATTCACCTCTGCGCCGTAATCCAGCAACACCCGAAGTTTGTCTGGGCGCTCCGCTTTATCGCCACGCGCCAGATAGACGAGCGGTGGAAAGCCGTTCTTCCCAATTTGATTGGCCGAGGCGCCATGATTGAGCAAGTAGCGCATGACATCCAAGTTGGACACGGAAACAAAGATGCCGGAATCTACCGCGCTCACATCGGCGTTGTGGACTACGAGGAGTTCAATCAAATCTAGGCGTGGAACTTTAGCGGCCAAATAAAGCAGTTGCGCACTGTATTGCGCCACCGCTGCCCCGCGCCGAATAAGAAACTGGGCCAGTTCGGCATGCCCGCCCGCCACTGCAAACGAGAGCAAGGGGATGAAGTAGATTTCATCACAAGGGTCTTCGGCATTGAGTAATTCAGGCGTGGAAGCCAGCTCGCGCTCCACGCGCTGCCGGTCTCCTAGAAAGGCTGCGCGAAAAATGTCTTGCATAGCACCATTCGCTTGGAGGTAGGCCGCGATGGCATCCCGTTTGTAGTAGCGGGCAGCACAATAGGGCGTCACTTGCACGTGCGTCTCGCTGTTATAGCAGCCCGTCGCGTTCACCTCTGCGCCTTGCTCCACCAGGAACTTCACAGCTTCCAATCGTCCACTGCGGGTTGCCATCCACACCAGGGTTCGGCCATGTGGGCCGCGCTTGTTGAGGAATTCAGGATGATCGCGCAACAACGCCCGCAGTGCATCAACGCCTCCTTTTTCGGCCAGACTCAAAAACTTCGTGGCCAACTGTTTCTTCCAATGACCGGGTTCAAAGTCGAAGGGTCGTTCCCAACGTTGCATCACGCGTGAATTATCCACACCCTAAAGAAGAGGCGGGCGATTAGAAATCGCGCCTCAGAGGCGTGCCGCCGAACGTCCGCCTATGCGGACGGAGTGCGCATCATGCACGGTTCGCGCCTCGTCCGCGCAGGCGGACGCTCAGCCGAAGGCTTCTCAGGCGCGACTTCAAGTTGCCAGCTGTTTTTGGCGAATGTTCCTGCACCTCCGTGGCTCAAATCCGCCCCTTACAATCCCCAACATGCCAGTTCAATCCGTTGCCCGCCGTGCCTCCTCCGCCATCAGCCACCGCATGAACACCATGATCAGCCGTCTGCGCCGCACCGAGAGCGAGCTGGAGGCCATTCGCCGCATCGCCCGCTCTATCAACGCCGCTGCGGATCTGCGCTCCATTCTCGACGGCATCACCAAGACCACGACCGAGGTGATGCATGTGGACTCCACCTCAATTTATTTGCTAGATGTGCCGACGCAACGCCTGGTGCTGAAGGCCACCACGGGCTTGTATCCCAGCGCGGTGGATCACGGCTTTTTGATGATGGGGCAGGGCCTGACCGGGTGCGCCGCCCAAGCGCGGCAAGTGGTTGCGGTGCGCGAGGCCCAGAAAGACCCGCGCTTTCAGGAAGTACCCAACACTCGCGAGCGCTCCTTCAAGAGCCTGCTGGCTGTGCCGCTGACCAGCCAAGACCGCGTGGTGGGCGCGATGAATGTGCAGACCTACCGGTTGCACACCTGGAGCGAGAGCGATATTGAATTTTTGACCGTGATTGGCGATGTGGTGGCGGGCATTCTGGAGCGCGCCGTGCTAAACGAGCAAACCGAGCGTAAGGTGCGCGAACTGACCGCTGTGTCCGAGGTGAGCAAAGCCGTGATTGCGCCCGTGTATTTGGACGAGACCCTGCGCGTGGTGGCCGAGATGGCGGCCCAGGCGGTAGGGGCGCGGCGTTGCTCGCTGTTGTTGCTGGATGAGACCGAGAACGAATTCTCGCCCCGCGCCACCTACGATGCGCGCAAAGACACCCGCCCCGAACCGGCGTGGCCCATTCACGATCTGCCGTTGCTCAGCATCGAAAGCCTGCACGAACCGATTATTGTCGGCGACGCGCCCAGCGAGTTGCGGGCCGAGCATTCGGTGTGGGCGCAGCGGGCGCACCTCAACTCGTTGTTATGCGTGCCCATGGTGTTAAAAGAACGCACCATTGGGTTGATGAACGTATGGACAGACGCGTCTGTGGGCTTTGATGACAAGCAGGTGGAGGTTTGCACCACGCTGGCGAATCAGCTTGCGTTAGCAATTGAAAACGCGCACTTGGTGGGCAACGCGGCCATCGTGCAAGAGATGCACCACCGCGTAAAGAATAACTTGCAAAACGTGGTGATGCTGTTGCAGATGCAACTGAGCGATGACCGCAAAGTTTCGGCTAAAGAGGCGCTGGGCGAGGCCGTCAACCGCATTATGAGCATCGCCGCTGTGCACGATGCGATGGCGATGGAGGGCTTTCGCCTCGTCGACGTGAAAGAGGTGATTGAGCGCGTGGTGGGCTTAGTGGTTGCTAACATGACCCGGCCCAATTTGGATTTGCAAATTGACGTGATTGGCCCGGAGATTCGTCTCTCGTCGCGGGCGGCCACGGCCCTCTCGTTGTGCGCCAACGAGCTGGTGGCCAACGCCATGGAGCACGCGTTTGTCGGTCGGGATCGCGGCCACATCACCGTAACCCTGGTGGATTGTGGCAACAACTGGCTGGAAGTAGAGGTGCGCGACGATGGCCGGGGCAGCGCGGCAGGCGAGATCGGCCACAGCCTGGGCCTGAGCATTGTGGAGGCGCTGGTGGCCGAGGACTTGCGTGGCAGTTTTAAGCTGGAGCGCAACGAGGGCGGCAGCGTGGCGGTGATTCACGCGCCGATTGCGTTTTCGTGAGATGGGTCAATACTCTCGACACGAAGAAACGAAAGGGGATGACATGAATGTTTATAAGGTTTGGGCAAGGGTGATTTTGCGCGTCGGCCTTATCACGGGTCTATTGATATCGGCTCAAGCACCAGCGAGCCTTATTCGGGCAGAGGTAGATGGCCCGCCTCTCGCGCCATTGGCTGCACCCCCGCTCACGCCGTATTTGGTCAAAGATATTAACCAAGCCACTGGCGATGCCTCGCCTGATCTGAGCCATGCCCAGTGGTTGGGTGGCAAGGCGTTGTTCTGGGCCGATGATGGCATCGGTGGCACCGGCTTGTGGAAGAGCGATGGCACTGGCGCAGGAACGGCGCTCGTCAAATACATTTCGCTGGGGCCTGAGGTATACACGTGTGAATTTACGTCCTCTGTCTCTGCTACAACTATCTACCTTCTGCTCACCCCCTGTGGTTCGGGTACGTACTACTTCGAGAGTTCACTATGGCGCAGCGATGGCACGCCACAAGGCACGTGGGAAGTGTTTCGCACGACCACCGACAAGAAGATATTCAACCTCCTCTTTCAGTTGAATGACCGCGCTTTTCTATCTGTGTGGGACAGTAAGCACGGCACAGAGCTATGGATGACTGATGGCGCACCTGGCAGCATGGCTTTGCTTATGGATGTTTATCCCGGCGAAGTTTCCGGCGTGGCCGATTATTACGGGCCTAAGTATGTTGTATTGAACGGCATTGGTTACTTTACGGCCAATGACCAGATACACGGCCCAGAACTTTGGCGTACCGATGGCACTCTGGTGGGTACGCGTATGGTCAAAGACATCTCGGCTGATAAGTACGTCGGTGGGGCATATGGCCTGACTGTCGTTGCCAATAGGATTTTCTTTTGGGTTTGGGATGGCACACAATACGCATTGTGGTCGAGTGATGGCACAGCACCCGGTACTCGACCAGCAGGCGTAATTTCCGGCCTAGCTTTCCTTGAGACGCTAATCCCATTCCAGGGCAACTTGTATTTCTTTGTCGCTGATGCCGCCAAAACTATAAGTTTGTGGCGCAGCGATGGCACAGTCTCTGGCACCAAGCGCGTCAAAACGTTCCCACCTGCCCTAGATGATGCGCGACCAGATTTCTACAGCATCAGTACCAAGCAAATTGTGTTTGAGTTAACCGGGGTGAACTCTTTGGACTATTGGGCATCGGATGGAACTGAGGCTGGAACCTATGGACTTAAATCCTTTGTTTATGACCGATCCAAAGGGACAATTCCTTATCTGTCAAACATTGCAACCCTGAATGACAAGTTTTATTTCGTAAAGAATTGTGACGTGTGGGAAACAGCGGGGACGCAAAATAGTACGCGCATCATCGAGACGCTTTGGAGCCGATATGACCCATCAGATTGCATCACTCACATCACTGATCTCGGCGTCTACTACACCCACATCCTGCCATTCAACAATGCCATTATGTTTGTTGCCGATACCCCCACCTATGGCGAGGAGCTTTGGAAAACAAGCGGCCTGCCCAACAGCGCTATCTTGCTCAAAGACATCAATGCCAGCAGCGAGGCCACAACGGCCCACGTTAATGGCGTGACCGACTTGAATGGCACATTGTTCTTTTCAGCCGATGATCGCCTGCATGGAGCCGAACTATGGCGCAGCGATGGCACCTATACCGGCACCACCCTGGTGAAAGATATTCACCCCGGGGTTGCCCCGTCTTTTCCGTATGGCGCGGCTCACTTGGTGTCGGCCGGGAACCAGGTGTTCTTTACTACGCCCGATGAAAACAATGCCTCTCAACTTTGGCGCAGCGATGGCACACCGGGCGGCACGTTTCAACTCACACACGGTCCCACTATCACGGTGACAGATGCTTACTATTACAACTATCCTTTTGATGTGGCCGTACTCAACGATGTATTGTTGTTTCGAGCAACAGAGTTCACCCGCACTTTGCTGTGGCGGTCAGATGGCACTCTTACTGGCACTTATCAAGTCAGCGATATTGTTCCATCTAGTAATTACAACACGGGTTACGTGGGTAGTCCCCACATCATCAACAACGCAACGGTTCTGCTAAAGGGTGAATTACTCTACAGCTTTAGCACAGGCTACCATGGATATGGCTTGGCAAAGACGGATGGCACAACCACCGGTACGGTGGCTTTGACTGGCGACCAATTCCGTACGAAACCCGTTATGCTGCACTTCAAAGATCAAGTCTTTTTCTTTACCAATACCAATGAGCTTTGGCGCAGCGATGGCACCGGGGCAGGTACTCAGCGGGTCGCTACGCTTCCTTTCGCAGGGCCGGGCTATCAAGTCGAAAATATAAAAGTAGGATCGTTTGTTGCCACTGCCAATATGGCTTATTTTGTTGTGTCTTACGCGTATGGCCCCAGTAAAGGTTTAAGCTATTACACCGAACTTTGGCAGACAGATGGCACCCCTACAGGTACTAAACTGATCAGACCAATATGCGCCTATTTTGATATTGGCACAGTCAACGACAAGCTGGTTATTACTGCTGTTTTGGATAGTGTGGCGATACCCACGTATCCGTATACGACTTGTAGCACGGATTGGTCCAGCTACGTCGTCACCACCGATCAATCCGATCAACCCGAGCTAACTCGCCTCGCATCCATTTCGTTCTACAACACCCTGCAGATGCCCCAAACGCTATTAGGCTATGCTCAACCCAACTTCTGGATCAGCGATGGCACCCCGCTCGGCACGCGCCGCCTGATGACCGTGACCGATCAAATCAGGGTAGATGAAACGACCAACGTTGTCTTGTCGGGCAATCATCTTTTCTTTAGTGCCTATTCACCCAAGAACCGCTACCCACTCAATGACTTGTGGGCGGCAGCAGTCAGCACCCAGGCCGATTGGATTCCCGAAGCACCAACCGTTGTCCTGTTTCGCTCGGCCCGAGTCGCAGACTTGCCCGTTGCCCTCACCAACTTTGGTGCAACAACAGCCCCATCACTTACCCTCACGGCCAAGTTACCCTTGTCATTCACCTACGTGTCCGATACCTCAGGCATCACCCCTACGCTTCAAGACGGCAGCTTGATTTGGCAACTCACGGGGGTCAAGTTCCTCCAACAAAAGCGTTTTTTTGTGACCCTCAAAGCGCCCGACTCGGCTACGGTTGGCACGCGTTACCCGCTGCTTTTAGATTTCTCATCCGCTTCTTTCACAAACAGCGCAATTTCGCTCAATAAATCCCTCACCATAGACTTGGTCATCGCCCATCAAACTTACTTCCCCCTCAGCTTCCGCTGAGCAACTCTCCAAATCACCAGTGGTAATCTTGACCCAGTGACCCAACTCAAGCTACTGCGCCACATCTCCAACGCCGTTTCTAACGCCGTTTCTAACGCCATCACCTTCATCGCCCTCCTCGTCATGCTCGCCGCCGTCATGGCGGGCATCGTCGCCGCCGAATGGCTGCCCGGCCTCTCGGTGGTGCTGTGGGCTGGGGTGATTGGGATTGCGGCGGGCGCGATTTTGGCAAACAGCCACTTCCCAAACTTCGCCGCCCACATCACCAGCAGCATCTACGGCTTGTTCACCATCGTGGTCATCGCAGGCACGCGGGCCGATGTCGCCAAAGTCGGCAGCGGCCTCAGCGGTTGGCGCGAGCGCGTCTTTCTCATCGCCGACCGCATCACCGAGTTCGCCCGGGCCGCCTCCCAAAACGGCACCAGCCGAGACACGCTCGTCTTTATTCTCATCTTGTCGGCGCTGTTCTGGCTGCTAGGCTACACCGCCGCCTGGTATTCCTTTCGCTCGCGCCGCATCTGGCATGTCATTCTGCCCGCCGGGGTTACGCTGTTCTCTAATGCCTATTACTACGGCGGCAACAATTCGATGGCGCCGTATTTAGTCTTGTATCTACTGTGCGCCCTGGTGCTGCTGGTGCAAAGCCACTTTGCCGACCGCGAAGAAGCCTGGCTGCACGAGCATGTGCGCTTCTCGCCCTCGCTGCGCGGCAGTTTTATTCTGGCCGGGGTCGCCATCGCCGTGCTTTCGCTGTTGTTCTCGTGGCGCGTCACGCTCACCGCCTCCGCGCCCACCACCATCCGCGCCCTGCAACGCTTCAACCCCAACTACACCGAGTTCATGGCCCGCTGGAACCGCATGTTCAGCACCCTGAACAACTACAACTTGCGCGAGGTCGACCGCTACGATGCCTCGCACACGCTCAGCGGCCCGCGCAATCTCTCGCCAGAGCCGGTGATGAGCGTAAGCCTTGCCAACGCGCCGCCTGCACGCCTCTACTGGCGGGCGCAATCGTTGGATTACTACGACGGTGCCTCGTGGAACAGCACCGCCCAAATCCAGCTTGATCTGGGCGTGAACGCGGCTAATGCGCAACAACCGGTCTACTTGGCGCGCTCCGAAATTCAAGCCAGCTTTACTTTGTTTCGCGGCACCGACAGCGTGCGCACGCCATCCCAACCCATGCGGGCCAACCTGCCCACGCGTGGCACCCTGGCCGAGCTAGGCGGGCCGGATTTAGAGCTATTGCAACTGGCGCTGCCCGTGCCCTTACTGCCCGGCAATCGCTACCTCGCCACGGGCTCCCTCAGTTTGGCCGATGTGGCCCAACTGCGCAGCGCCCGCCAAACCTACCCCGACCCCATTGCCACGCGTTATTTGCAACTGCCCCTGCAAGTGCCCAACCGTGTTAAAGAGCTGGCCCAAAAAGTGGCCTCCAAAGCCGGTGCCGAAACTGCGTTTGATAAGGCTTATGCCATTGAAAACTTTTTGCGCGGCTACATGGAATATGACGAAAAGTTGGAAGCACCGCCCCCCGGCGTGGAGGCCAGCGATTACGTGCTCTACACCACCCGCCGCGCCTACTGCGATTACTACGCGACCGCCATGATTGTGATGCT
>JAYTNY010000105.1:0-3822 GCA_043748055.1 Roseobacter sp. | reverse complement strand
GCCGCCAACATCGCAATAAGAATAGCGCGATGCGCCGCAGACTTAAATCGCCAGATGCACCAAGCCAAGCCCAGCAGCAGCAATGGCAAACCCAACACGGGCAAATGCGCGTAGCCCTTTAAGATGTGGCGCACGTTCTCTGGCACGTTGGGGTTAAACCAATAATCGGGGCTGATGCCATCTTGCCAATACTTTTGTGCAAACGTCATCAGCTTGTCTTGCAACGAAATGGGGCGCATCCAATAGCTGTCCACGCGGCGCAGTTGGTTAGTAATCACATCGGGGTACTCTTGCCGCCAGCGCAGATACGGCACAGCCAACAGCGCCAGAAAAACCAATGCAAGCAGGTTTATGCGCCAATGCTTGAGATGGTAGGGCAAATCCGAGAAGAGCAGCAAAATGCCCGTGACACCCATGACGATTTGCCCATTGCCATACGAGTAAAACGTGAGCGCGGCGAAGAACAACGCTGGGAAAATAAACCTGGGCGAGCGCGTTCGATACAACAGATAAAACAACAGAAACCAGGTGTACATCGAGACCATCGTCGCGGTCTCGAAGGCCGTGCGTGAATGCAAAAACCACACCGGCATGGCCGCCAGAAACAGGGTGATGGCCCACCAGTAGCGCGACTTCAACACCAGTTTGCCAATCAAACCTGCCGCAATCGCCGCGCTCAGCGTCACCAGCGCCGAGGTCGTACGCGTCACCTCGGGTGAGACGCCAAACAGTGATGAACTGAGCGCGTGAAAATATACAGAGACCAGCGGCACCTGAAAGCCATATGCATCAAAAAACATGGGCAGCAGACCGCCTCTCACATCGCGGAAGCCACGTGCAATCAGGTCGTGCGCCAGCACCACTTCAATCGCCTCGTCTGCAAAAAAATACAGCGGAAAGCGGGTGATTTGCACCAGGCGCGTAACCGCATACACCGCGATGGCAACCGCAAACAAGACCCACTCCAGCGTCAGCAGCCGTGCCAAGCGCCCAGTTTTTGGCAAGGGCATGTGCAGCCAATTGCGCGGCGTGGGGGTGATGGGGGCTGCGGCGGGCAAGGCGGCAGTGAGTGGCAATGGCATGCCCGATGCGTTCGCCATCTGCCCTTGCAGCATGGCCGAGAGTGCTGCGAACTGTTGCTCGTAGCGCCCCAGCTTATCTTGCTGCGAGGCAATGATTTGCAACGCCGACTCCAACGAGGCGATGTGCTGCTCGTGCCGCTGCACCTGGCCCTGCAAGTCGGCAATCAGCACCATCACGGCGTCTGGCCCGGCCTCGTATGCGGTTTGGATGTCGTTGGGTGTGAGCATGGTTTTGCAGTGACCCCCGACCCCGCCGCTTCGCTAACAGGGAGTCGTTGAGTAAGTCTACGACTCCCCTTTAGGGGTCGGGGGTTCCAGAAACGTCCATCTGAACCAGAACGCGATGATATCCCGCACGGTGCGCGCAATCAAACGGGTGTTGGAGCCGGTGGGTTTGCCATGCGTGCGCGGCACGTAATCCACCCAAACATTGACGAGTGTGTAGCCCTGCGCTTTGGCGCGCACCAACACCTCGGCAAAGAACAGCGCACTGCCGGTGTAGCGCAGCGATAATTTTTTTAAGATCGCGGTGCGATACAGGCTGATGTAGTTGAACTGCTGCTGTTCCATGTTAAACAGCAGCCGGATTAAGCCGATGTTGGCCCACGACACCAGCTTACGAAAGGGCGAAGAATCGGCCCGGTCGTTGCGGTGCCCCACCACGATGTCGGCGTGTTGCGCGGCTTGCAAATACTTGGGCAACTCGTCCAGCTTCATCGCCAGGTCGGCGGGGATGAGGATGAACCATTCGCCCTGTGCCGCATGCACGGCATGCACAAAGCCCATGCCGATGCCTTGATTAGCGACGTGATGAATGACTTGCACGTTGGCGTGCTGCTGCGCAAATTGATCGGCGATTGCGCCCGTACTGTCGCTGCTGCCATCGTCCACCACAATCACCTCAAACGAAGGCACATGCTGCGGCAGCGCCGTAAGCAGGTGTTGCAGGGTGTGGGGCAAATGGTCGGCCTCGTTGAAGGCAGGGACGAAGACGGTGAGATGGGGTGGCATGCAGGGGTGATTATCGGCTGGCTCGTCATAGTTTGCTATATTCACTGGCGTTGCAATCGCTAAACGTTTCTGCGCTCATGCAACCTCACAACACGAATCATGCAAACCCAACTCAATTGGCAACTCGGCTTTACCCGCGACCCACAACAACCCCCGGCAGAATTTATTCCCGCCACCGTGCCCGGCGCGGTGCAATTGGACTGGGCGCGCGCCCACCACTGGCCGCAACCCGAATATGACCCCGACCTGAGCAAATACGCCTGGATGGAAGATGTGTATTGGCTTTACAAGGCGGAGTTGGTGTTTGAGTTGGGAGTTGGAGAACGGATTTTCTTTGTGTGCAAGGGTGTGGACTACCAGTTTGAGATTCGGTTGAACGGCGAGACGCTGCACGAACAGGAGGGCATGTTTACGCCGGTAGAGTTGGACTTGACTGACAAGGCCAAGCCCGGCGACACGCTGGAGGTGCTGGTGTTCCCCGCACCGAAGAGTTGCGAGACGCCGGTAGACCGTACCCAAGCCAACCAAAGCTGCAAACCTGCCGTGGCCTATGGCTGGGATTTTCATCCGAGGTTGATTCCGCTGGGGATTTGGGATGAGGCGTTTTTGGAAGAGCGGCCCAGCGCAGGAATTGCACGATCATCCTTCCGCTACGAACTGAATTACGAACTGAATGAAGATTTATCATCAGCAGAGATTAGGCATTTTTTCGGCTTGTTTGGATCACAAGACGATTTCCAGATTAGATGGCGTTTGTTTGCACCCGATGGCAGTTTGACTATTGAGCAGATGTATGAACATAGGGTATTTGGTGGAATTGGCGAGGCTACGCTTAAGAATCCCGCGCTTTGGTGGCCAAGCGGACAAGGCCTGCAGAATCTCTATACGTCAATCACCGATCTCTTAAGACCTGACGGCAGCATCTGCCACTCTAAATCCCAAAAGATCGGTTTTCGTCGCACGCGCCTCGTTATGCATCCCACCCAGTGGCAAGAGAAAGCGGTGCAGCAATTCCCTAAAGGCCGCCACACTTCGCCCATCACACTTGAGATTAATGGTCGCCGCATCTTCGCAAAAGGCAGTAACTGGGTGACACCTTCTATGTTTCCTGGCACGTTGACTGAAAAACAATACCGCGAACACCTTCAAATGATGAAAGCAGCCAACATGAACATCGTGCGCTGCTGGGGTGGTGCGAATGTACAGAAAGAGAGTTTTTTCGAGATTTGCGACGAGCTAGGCCTGATGGTGTGGCAGGAATTTCCGTTGGCTTGTAACCGCTACGAAAGCACATCAGCATATTTGCAAGTACTAACGCAAGAAGCAGGGAATATTGTTAGACGCCTCATGCAACACCCATGCGTTATTCTGTGGTGCGGCGGCAACGAGTTGTTCAACAACTGGTCAAAGATGACTGATCAGGATTTAGCGTTACGAACGCTGAATAGCGTCTGTTTCTCGGTAGACCCTAACACCCCCTTCCTCATGACCTCCCCCGCCATGGGCATGGCCCACGGCGGCTACTTCTTTCGACGAAGTGACGGGGCCGAGGTCTACCAATACTTTGCCAATTCCAGCGCCACCGCCTACACCGAGTTCGGCGTCACCGCGCCCGCCAGCGCCGACACATTGCGCAAAATTATTCCCGCCGATGAACTGTGGCCACCCAAGCCCGGCACACAGTGGGAAACCCGCCACGCCTTCAAGGCTTGGGAACCCAACTCGTGGC
>JAYTNY010000104.1:0-15094 GCA_043748055.1 Roseobacter sp. | reverse complement strand
GTTGCTGCGCCCACCGCCGGGGCCACATCCATTGCAACGTGGTGCAACTGGCTGGCCATCACCCACGAACGCGGCGAGGGCCAGGCTGATTGTTGCGGGTCGAGCTTGTGCAGCAGCGTTGGCCGGAAAAGCAGAAAGGCAATCACATGCTCATGCACGCCACGCGCCAACGCAAAGCTCTTGAAGCTGTCCAAGTCGGCACCCACATCCAAATGCAGAAAGCGATTGGCTAATGGCGCGGGCATATCAAACACGGCGGCGCGGTCTTCGCTGCGGTTGCCCGCCGCCCAGATGTACCAACCCGGCGGCACCTCGTAGCTGCCTACTCGCCTGTCCAAAATTAATTGCTGGGCCATCCCCTGCATGGTGGGCGGGGCCAAATTTATTTCGTCTAAAAATAAAATGCCCAGCCCCCGGCGCGGCAAAAACTCTGGGGGATACCAACGCGAGAGGCCGCTGGTTTTGCTGGTGGCTTTGGCGACGGGCAGGCCGCGCAAATCCGTTGGGGCCAACTGTGAGAGCCGCAGGTCTATAAAGCCCAGGCCGTGCGCCTCGGCGGTCTGCTGCACAATGCTGCTCTTGCCGATGCCGGGCGGCCCCCAAATCATCAGGCTAGTTTTAATGCGGTTGCGAACGAGGCTATTGAGATAGGTCGAAAGGTCTGAAGGTTTCAAAGTTGCTCATAGGTTCGCCAACACCCCGCTGAATTTAGTGGCTATAAAACTCAGCAAAATCGGAGATAGGTCTGGCTACCCACCTCAGGCAACGAATGAGTTCGAGAGCAATACGATACACCAGATTTTGTGAATAGGGAATTGGTGATTGGTGATTGGTGATTTTGTCATTCACCAATCACTATTCCCTAATCCCCATTCACCTCAATACTTCCCTTCCCCCGCTGCTGCATCCGTCACAATCGCCACGCCGGCGCTGGTGCCGATGCGCGTTGCGCCTGCTTCCAGCATCGCCAGGGCATCGGCTTTGGTGCGCACGCCGCCGCTGGCTTTTATGCCCATCGTCGGGCCAACGGTTTCGCGCATCAGGCGGATATCGGCCACAGTAGCGCCGCCGCCGTTAAAGCCGGTGCTGGTTTTCACAAAATCCACGCCCACCTCTTTGCAAATCTCGCACACACGGCGTTTCTCGTCATCGGTCAGCAAGGCCGTCTCCAGAATCACTTTTAGCGGCACGGTTTTGCGCTTGTCTTTGCGGCAGGCCGAGAGCACACCCGCAATGTCGTCGCGCACAAAATCCCACAAGCCGCTTTTGGCCGCGCCCACATTGATGACCATATCCACCTCGCCTGCGCCCGCCGTAATGCTTTGCTCGGCCTCAAACATTTTTGCCAACGTGGTGCCTGCACCCAGCGGAAAGCCAACCGTCACATCCACCTTAACGCCGCTGTCTTTTAGCAAGTCGCTAGCCAGTTTTACCCAGCAACCGTTTATCGCCACCGATGCAAAACCATATTGCGCGGCCTCTTGGCAATGCTTCTCAATTTGTGCCCGCGTGGCATCGGGCTTTAGCAGGGTGTGGTCGATTAGTTTGTTTAGGTTCATGTTAGGGATTAGTGATTAGGGATTAGTGATTGAGGATTAGGGATTAGCAATCACCAATCCCCAATTACTCATACTTCTCTCGCTCAATAAACTGCGCTTCATCCGGCGGCCAATACACGGCCAGGGCGCGGCCTGTAATCTGGTCAGCGTTTACAGCGCCCCAGTCGCGGCTGTCTATGCCGGTAGCACGGTTGTCGCTCATCACAAAAAACTGATTAGGCCCCAGTTGCCGTTGTTTGGAGGGGTCGCGTGGCGCATCGAACGCAGTTTGGGCCACGATGATGTAGACCTCGCGCAAGGGCCGCCCGTTGACCAAGACTTGCCCGCCCACAAATTCAATGCGCTCGCCCGGCAGGCCGATGACGCGGCGCACTGCATCTTGAGTGGGCGTTTGCGGGTCACGCAGCACCACCACCTCGCCGCGTTGGGGCGGGCGAAAACTGAACGCCAATTTATCTACCAGCACCGATTGCCCGGCGGCAAACAAAGGCCGCATGCTCTCGTCGTCGAAGCGGCTTAGATACACTGCCGCGTTCCCAATCACCCACACCACAAACAGCATGAGCAAAATTTCGGCCAGGCTGCGGCCCAACGTTTTGGCGGGCACAGTTTGTGTGCCGCTGGTGGTGGTGGGCCGGGCGGGCTGAATCGATTGGGTGAGGCGCATGGCTTAAAAGATTATAGGAGACGCCGCCGAGCAAGCGCTCATCGGCGTCTATTCCAAGCATCGTTGGCATACTTCGTCGCCAGCAACTCATCCGTCAGCTTCTGCTCTTCTGGGCTGATGGTGCTCTCAATAAAATCAATCTGCAATGTGTCCGCAAATGCACGCGCGTAAGCATCCGCAGCCTCATCCCAAGAGACGCTGCGGTCCAGCACATCCTGCAGCGTGGCGGCGTGTTGGCGCACGGCTTGCGGTTCTGGCGCGCCCACAAGGTAGCGACACACCCGCGCGATGTCGCCGCACAGCGGCAGGCTGCCATGTTGCAGCACGCCATCCACCCGCCGCCATTGGGCGCTGCCCACCAGTTTTTTGCCGCCTTGTGCGGCAGGCGCGCTCATTACCTCGTAATCGCTGGGGGCCTCGAAGCACACGGGCGTCTTGGCCTTGTCCTCTTTGGCAACAGCATCGGCATGCGCGCCGTCCACGCCCAGCAGTTGCAGCGCGGCAATAATGGCTTTGGCGATGCGGCGATACGAGGTCATCACATCGCCCTCGGCGATAGCGTGTTTGATGGGCAAGGCCATGCTGTAGGTCAGCTCATCGGTGTGCAGAATGGCGAGGCCGCCAGTGGCCCGCCGCACAATGCCCACGCCATCGCTTTTGCAGCGTACCTCATCCACCGTGTTGATGCGTTGCGAGAGGCCCAGGCTAATAAACGGCGGCTGCCAGCCATACAGCCGCAACGTAGGCGGCTGTTGCCCTGCGCTCACGCTGCGCGAGAGGGCTTCGTCGCGGGCCATGTTGGCATCGCCGGACAGGGGGGCGCGGTCTAAGATTAAACGAAAAGGAAAGTTCACAGGGTGAGTATAAGCAGCCTCGGCTTACGTGCGTCGCACATGTCTTCCATGGCTTGTTGTATCCTCAACCTCCATGAACCCCTTCACCAAATCTCTCGCCGCTAAGCTGGGCGCGAGCAAGCTGCAAGACTTCATCGCGCATTGGGATGCGTTGGAGCAACTGGTCATCCGCGTGTTTCGCGGCAAGGCCGCCACAGAGGCTGACGAAGCCGAGTACAGCCAACTGCGCACGTGGCTGCAAGCTCACTATGCCGATTGGCAAGTTGCCTTACAACCGCACTGGCAACAAGCCAAAGTGGCGGGCCAGCTCGCCACCGAAGACCCCTTCGCCAAGCTCTTCGCTCCAGCCCACGCCGCCGATTTTCTGGATAATTGGCCCGCCCTGCAAGCCCTGCCCGCCGCGCGCGAGGGGCTAAACAGATTGGTGATTGGGGATGAGGAGACAAGGCGATGAAGAGATGATGAGATGAGGAGATCGGCAAATCGCATCATCTCCTTATCCCATCATCTCCTTATCTCTAATCCCCCATGTCTTACCTCATCCGCCCCTTCGAACACTTTGAAGATTTTGAACAAGCTGAGCAGTTGCAAAACGTGACGTGGAGCGCGGTTGAAACCGTGCCGTCGAATATGTTGATTGCGATGACGCATCACGGGGCTATTGGGCTGGGGGCGTTTGATGTTGATGGGCGTATGGTGGGTTTTGCGTTTAGCTTTGTCTCGCCGACGCAGTTAGCCGGAGCGCATCGCGGCCTCAGCCATCACTCGCATATGGCGGCTGTGCTGCCAGAGTTGCGCGGGCAGGGCATTGGCCTACAACTGAAGCACGCCCAAGCCAAAGCGGTGTTGGCGCAGGGTTACAACCTGATGACCTGGACCTACGACCCGCTGGAGGCCAAGAACGCCAACCTCAATATCACCAAGCTGGGCGGCATTTGCCGCACCTACATTCCCAATTGCTACGGCCAAATGCGCGATGGCCTAAACGCTGGGTTGCCCTCGGATCGGTTTGAGGTGGAGTGGTGGCTGAACCAAGAAATTGACGAGTGGCGAATGACGAGTGGCGAACAACGGAAGGTTGAGATTCCTGTGGACTTCCAGGCGATGAAGAAAGCCGACATGGCTGCTGCGCAAGCCATCCGCCTAAAAACCCGCAAAGAGTTTGAGCAAGCCTTTGCAGATGGGTTTGTGGTGACGGGTTTTGAGATGACGGCAGGGCGCGCGGCCTACCTGATGACGAAGAACCTATCTCAATAGGGACGACATCCCTACAAGGGATGTTGTCCCTGACATAACCCCGCCGCTCACGCAAATCTCACTAAACCGCGCTAAATTCCACGCACTTATGGACTTGATTAATTCGCTCGCCATTGGCCTGCCCGTATTCATTATTCTGCTGGGGCCGCTCATGTTTATTCACGAGCTGGGCCACTTCTGGGGTGCCAAAAAAGCGGGCATTCGCGTAGAGGAGTTCGGTATGGGCTTCCCGCCGCGCGCCCTCACCCTGGCCAAACGCGGCGAGACCACCTACAGCCTGAACTGGCTGCCCATCGGCGCATTTGTGCGCATGACCGGCGAAGATGGTGCCGCCGTCAGCGACCCGCGCAGCTTTGGCGCGGCCTCCAAAAAATGGCGGCTGATTACGCTCTTCGCTGGGCCATTCATGAACTTTGTTGGCGCGTTTGTTATTTTGACGGCGGCCTATTTGTTCTTTGCCACAACGCCCAGCGAGTTTCGCTATCGCATTACCCAGGTGCAGCCCGGCAAAGCCGCCGACCTCATCGGCATCTTGCCCGGCGATGTTGTGGTCTCGGCCAACGGCGTAGACCTGACCCAACATGCCAGCGACCACGGCCAGGGCATGAGCGGCGTGCAAGTGACGCCGCTGAAGAAACAATCCCAAGCCTCCATTGGCAAGCCATTCACCATCGTGGTCGAGCGGCCCACGAATCCCGAAGATGCCAAATCCCCCATTGGGCGCGTGGAGTTGCAAGGGCAAATCCCTGCCGATGCCAGCTTCGACACCCCGCTAGGCGTAGGCATCGGCGCAAAAGTCCTCAAAACCGAGCGTGTAACTTACAGCGTGCCCGGTGCAGTGATTGAAGCGACCAGCGATATGGGCAACGTCGTCGCAGGCATGGTCATGGCGCCCATCATGTTGTTCAACCGCACCATCCCCGCCGAGCAGGCGCGCCCGGTCAGCATCGTGGGCATCACGCAAATTGGGGTTTCGCTGATTGAAGACCGCAGCACACAAGGCCTGTTCCCGTTCATCCGGTTCGCTGGGCTGATTAGCATGGTGCTGGGCCTCACCAACCTGTTGCCCTTCCCTGCATTAGACGGCGGGCGCATCTTGTTCATCTTCATCGAGTGGATTCGCGGCAAGCGCGTAGACCCCGTACGCGAACAGTGGGTGCATGCTGTAGGCATGATCTTCTTGCTGGGCCTGTCGGCAATTATTATTGTGCTGGACATAGTTCGTCCGATTAACCTTCGGTAATTTATCGAACACGAAGAACCGAAGATATAAATTCTTCGGTTCTTCGCTTCTTCGTGTTTTCATTCGTGCAATATGCCCAAAAAAGAAATTTCCTTCAAAGAAGCCTTAACCTCGTTGCGTGATGGGGCCAAGCCCGACCCCAAGTGGCTGCGTGCCTTCAACGATCTAGATGCGGCTGCGCTCACCGAGTTCCAATCTGCTTGGAAAGCGCTAGGCCCAGACCCGCGCGCCAAAATGGCCCAAGCATTGCATGCGCTGATGGACGAAGACATCGAGATGCACTTCGGGGCCATCTTTCGCATATTGCTGAGTGATGCCGATGCCCGTGTGCGCGTCACCGCCATCAGCGGGTTGATGGACGACGAGGGGCAGGACTTGGTCGAGCCGATCATCAACTTGATGCGCAACGACCCGCAAGAAAAGGTGCGTGCCGCAGCGGCGGGTGCGTTGGGCCGCTTTGCCATTTTGGCCGAAACCGAGCGCCTTACCCCGGCGCGCAAGAAAATGATTTATGACGCCGTGCTGAAAGTTTTTCGCACCGAAGAAGAAAGTTCACCGGTGTATCGCAACGCGTTGGAGTCTTTGGCCTACACCAGCAACGATGTCGTCGCCATGTACATCCGCGCGGCCTACGCCAGCGATGACGAAGCGCTGCGCATTAGCGCCGTTGTAGCGATGGGCCGCAGCCAAGACAGGCAGTTCAGTGAGTTTGTGCGCGAGGAGCTGCAGAACGTCTCGCCCAAGATGCGCTTGGAAGCCGCGCGCGCCATCGGCGAGTTAGAAGACGCCGATTCGGTGAAAGAGCTGAGCATGGTATTGGACGACACCGAGATGGCGGTGCGCGAGGCCGCTCTAGAATCACTGGCCGTCATCGGTGGCGATGTCGCTCGCAGCCTCATCCAAGCCGCCGTGCTATCCGATGTCGAAGAATTCTCCAAGCTGGCCGAGCACGCCATCGAGACTTATGACTTCTGGCACGGCGAGATCGATTTCTCGCTGACCGATATTGACGAGGAAGTTCTCAAGCCGCGCCGCGTGTGGCAACGCAAGATTACGGCGAAAGAAGAAGAGTAATTGGGTAATTGGTAATTCGCGTTACGCAGCCCCAGAAAAACTATGTCGCGAAGCATCCTGAGCGAAGTCGAAGGATGCGGACGCGGATAAGCTTCTCTAGCCAAGCTCAACATAGGTCGCATTCTGAGCGAAGACGAAGAGTTCGACTTCGCTCAGAATGCTTTCTTGAGGATTTAATTTGCTACTGCGTTTTCAACGCCTGTCGCAGCGCACGCACAACATCCTTGTTAGCTCGCTGTGCTATTTCGGCTGTTGGCACAAGGCTATCGAAGCCATGAATAGCACCCGGATAAACATGCAGGTCGAGCGGAACACCTGCTTCCGACAGCTTGCGCGCATAGGCTAAATCTTCGAGCAAAAATAGATCTAAGTCGCCGACACACAAATAGGTTGGCGGTAACCCTGCCAGTTTCTTTGCTCGTACGGGTGCGGCATAGACTGGAACAGTGGCCGCGCCAAATTTTTTGCCGAGATAGGCGCGCCATCCCGCCAGATTGTTGGCACGCGACCAAACATAGTGATCGCTCTTGGCCGCCTTCGCGCTTTTAACATTGGTGTCATCAATCATTGGGTAGATTAATACTTGATACGCCACTTTGATCTCTTTGCGGTCTCGCGCCAACAGACCAAGACCGGCTGCCAAACCGCCACCCGCGCTCGCGCCCATGATGGCAATGCGATCGGGGTCAACCTTAAGTTTGGCAGCGTTGGACACCAGCCAGTGCAGCCCGGCATAACAATCTTCGAGCGGGGCGGGATACGGATGCTCGGGAGCCAGCCGATACTCGACCGCAACCACCACACACCCGACCTCGCGCACCAGTGTTTTGCAGGTCGCATCGTTTTCATTGATGCTGCCCAGCACCATACCGCCGCCATGAATATAGTAAATGGCTGGCAACACGCGCTTGGTACTTTTGGGGCGATAGACGCGCACCAGCACATCGGGCGAACGTTTGCGGCCAGGTGCGTGCATGTCCTCTGCGGTCACATCATCAAACTTTGGCGCTGCTGCCGCCATCTGCTCCAACATAGCGGCCAACCCAGTGCGTGCGGCGGGGATGTCATCCAGGTTAATGAAATTAGCGAGGGCGGGCGCAATTGCAACCAGATCGGGATCAAGTCTTTCTGCGTGATACATATTTTCTCCATGCCATGATAGTGACCGTAAACGTTATTGCCATTCGGTCTATCAGGCTTTGACAAAACAATATAGGGCACGCACATCGTTCCTGCAAATAGTTTCTGTAAATACTTCAACGATTGACTAATACCAAAAATCGCCCATACGCCTCATCCCACGCTGCTGCATCCTTCGGCTCATAGGTCACTAATGGGAATGAGGCGCGTTCCACGGCGCGGGCTTCATCCAGCGAGGCGAACGCGCCTTGCGCCAGCAGTTGCACCATGACGTTGCCCAGCGCGGTGGCCTCGACCGGGCCAGCCAGCACGGGCCGCCCGCAGGCATTGGCGGCCAGTTGGCACAGCAGCGTGTTCTGGCTGCCGCCGCCCAAAATATGAATCACCTCAATGCGTTTGCCTGTGAGCGATTCGAGCTGCTCTAGCGTGTAACGATATTTGAGGGCCAGGCTTTCTAACGCGCAGCGCAACACCGCGCCTCGGTCTACGGGCACAGGCTGATGAGTGGCGCGGCAGAAATTGGCAATCGCCAACGGCATATCGTCAGGGTGCAAAAAGTCGTGGGCATCGGGGTTGATGAAGCCGCGCAACGGCATGGCTTGCCCCGCCAGTTGCATCAGTTCACCGTAGGGCAAATCGGTCGGCGATGAAATCCATTTGCGGCGGCATTCTTGCACCAGCCATAGCCCCATGATGTTTTTGAGCACGCGGAACGAGCCGACCCCTCCTTCATTGGTGATATTAAATTCGAGCGACTGATCCGTGATGATGGGCGTTTTGGACTCGATGCCCATAAGCGACCAGGTGCCCGATGAGATGTAAGCGTAGCTGCCGCCGGTTGCGGGCACGGCCGCCACCGCCGAACCCGTATCGTGCGTGGCCGGAGCGATGACCTTGACCGACTCCAGCCCCATCACCCCCAAGTTGCGCAGTGTGTGCGTGGAGAGCGGGCCGAGTGTGCTGCCCGGCGGCACGACCTCGGCCAAGAAATTGTGGGGGATGTCGAGCGCGGCCAGCACCTCGCGCGCCCAATTGTTGGTGCGCGGGTTGAAGAATTGCGTTGTGGTCGCGTTGGTAAATTCGCAGGCTTGGGTGCCGGTGAGCCAGTAATGAAAAAGATCGGGCATCATCAACAGTGTGCGGGCCTGGGCCAATGCCGAGGCGTTGGCGCGGCGCATGGCGAAGAGCTGATACAGCGAGTTGAATTGCATGAACTGCAAACCGGTATGTTGATAAATGACCTCACGCGGTAGGGCCTTAAAGGCTTCGGTCATCAGGCTATCGGTGTGGTTGTCGCGGTAGTGGTAGGGGTTGGCGATGAGTTCGCCGTTGGCATCCAGCAGGCCAAAATCCACGCCCCAGGTGTCTATGCCCATGCTGGCAATCTGGCTTTCTTGCGCGGCTTTGCGAATGCCGGTGTTGATCTCATCCCACAGCGCAAGCACGTTCCAGTGAAAGTGTGGGCCGACGCGCACGGGCTTGTTGGCGAAGCGATGGATTTCTGTGAGTTGAATGGTTCGGCCATCAAACGCGCCAAGAATGGCGCGGCCACTTTCGGCACCGAAATCAAAAGCTAGAATGTTTTGGGTTGGCATGTTGGGTTTTATACACGAAGAAGCAAGAATTTAAGATTTGAACCACGAAGCGCACAAAGAACACAAAGACATTTACAAAAAACTCTTTGCGCCCTTTGTGGTTAACCTCCAAGTATTCAACTGCAACTCTTAGCAAGGCCAGCACGTATAACCCATCAAAATAGCAAGGAGCAACAGAACACAAAATGGACGAACAAAACCAAAATATTGACCCGGTGAAGCCGGTGAATGAAACGCAACAACCAAGCCCTGCACCCACCTACATGGCACCACCCGTTACGGGTGCGCCGTATGCGCCCGTCAGCGTGCCCACCAACTCGCTGGCAATCGTGAGTTTGGTGTCAAGCATCCTGAGCTGGGTGTTTCTGCCGTTTGTGGGCGGCATCGTAGGGTTGGTCACGGGCATCTTGGCGCGCAAAGAGATTAAGCAAGGCAATGGTGCGCAGGGCGGCGATGGCATGGCGACGGTGGGTATCATCGTCGGCGCGATCAATATCGTGTTTGCATGCCTTGCTGTGGCCTGCCTTGGCGCACTCATTTTCGCGGGCATTGCCTCCGAAGGCTTCCCCCGATAAGCGGTTAATTTTGACCGCGTGCGTGATGCAACAAAAAACTGTAGCGACTTGTGAAAGATCGCTACAGTTTTTATTTTTCGGCTTGTGCGAAGGCATTACCGCTGCAAGCGCTTCTTGCGGTCGTTGGGCTGGTTGCCACGGATGCGGCTGAGTTGCTCGTCGATGGCCTCTTCGATATCGGCCAATGAGGCGTTGGGGTGTTGGCGCCACCACTCCTGGGCATTGGGTAGTACCTGCTCCAACATTTCGGCTTGTTGTGTGTTTTTGTTCTTCATGGTGCCTGATCTCCTGGGGTGCGATGTGCTTAAGTGGATTGAATAAATTGATAAAAATTACTGTTTTGTGTTTTGCCCGGTAGGCGTCCAACGGCGGCAGGTGGTGCTGCGGTCGGGGCAAACCAACTTGTCGCATACGCTTTGCCGCACGCGTCGGTAGCCAAAGGGAATGTGCTTAACGCGTTTGTAACCTGCCGGAACTTTGCCGCTGGGGAAGAGGCTGCAAATGCGCAACGAGGCGTTACATGCCAACACACAGTTGTTGCCCGCGCAGGTTGCTGCACCCGTCGGGCTGGCTGTGCCAGTTGCCGCCTGAACCGGATGGCTCTGCATGAGAACCATTGCGATCAGAAATAGGGTGGTTGCCAGCAGTTTTGTGTGTAACATGATGTGCGTTTCTCAGTGATCTCTTTCCTCTTAATTTGTCGCTGAGATTGTTGTAATCTGCTTCAGTCTTAATGCGTATCTTGCAATTAAAATGCTGATCGGGCTGTTATTTGCGTATAAATCGCATACGACATTCTGAAACACTGATAGCAATGAATCTCTTTTATTTCAAAGGTCGCCAATGTCTTTGCCTTTTTTGACCCAAGCTATACAGAATGCAAACCTCAACTTGCAACCCGAGGCCGTCTTGCAAATTGCTGAGAAATTGCAACGCTATAGCGCCTTGTTGGTGGAGTGGAACCAACGCTTTAACCTGACCGCCATTACCGACGACGAAGGCATTGCCCTGCGCCACTTTGTGGATTCGCTGACGGTGTTGGCTGCGCTGTCCGCAGCGCCGTTACCCAATAAGCCCGCCCGGCTCATCGACGTGGGCACCGGCCCCGGCTTCCCCGGCATCCCCCTCAAAGTTGCCCGCCCCGATTTAAGCGTGACGGTGATGGACAGCGTGGCGAAGAAGGTAAAGTTTTGTGCCGAGGTCATTCGGCAATTGGGTTTAACCGGGATTCGTGCCGAGCAAGGCCGAGCCGAGGAAGTGGCACACCAACCCGCCTACCGCGAACAGTTTGATGTGGTGACGGCGCGGGCAGTGGCCGCCTTGCCTACGTTAGTTGAATATCTGTTGCCCTTTGCCAAAGTGGGCGGTGTTTGCATTGCGATGAAGGGCAGCGACGCCGAGGCCGAAGCCGCGCAAGCCGAGAACGCCATCCGCACGTTGGGCGGCAGGCTAAACCGTGTGGTGCCCGTAACGTTGCCTGGCCTGCCCGATAAGCGCGCGTTGATTGTGATTGACAAGATTGCGCCCACGCCGCTTGTGTATCCCCGGCAGGGCGGCATGCCGCGCTCGGCACCTTTGATGTAACTAAAAGACGACGCGGCTCAGAAGCCGAGACGGCGGACGACCGTAATGTGTCGTCGCGGCTTCCAAGCCACGTCGTCTAAAATTGCGGCATGAATGAGGCAATCTCTCGCCCCCTGCGCATCCTGATGGCTAAGCCCGGATTAGACGGACACGACCGAGGAGCCAAAGTGGTGGCTCGCGCTTTGCGTGATGCAGGCATGGAGGTGATCTATACCGGCTTGCGCCAAACGCCAGAGATGATTGTGGAAGCCGCGCTGCAAGAGGACGTGGATGCGGTTGGTCTCAGCATCCTAAGCGGCGCGCACAACACGCTGCTGCCACGCGTAGCCGCCCTTATGCGCGAGCAAGGTCTGGCCGATGTGCCGATCTTTGCAGGCGGCATCATCCCCGAAAACGATGTGGCTGCGTTAAAGCAATTAGGTATTGCGGGCATCTTCGGCCCTGGCACGCCGATGAGCGAGATTGTGGAATTTATTCGTCAACGTGTTTCAGAGAGATTGCCCAAGCAAAGCATGGGCGAGATTAGAGATTAGAGATTTACTCATGAACAATTTTCAATCTCCAATCTCTCAATCTCCAATCCCTAATCTCTCTCGCCGCGATCTTGCGCGACTTTTAACCGGCATCGAAAACGGCGATGCGGCTGCGCAGGCCACTTTGCGCGAGTTGTACGCGCGCAGCGGCAAGGCGCGCACAGTGGGCATTACCGGTGCGCCGGGCTGTGGCAAAAGCACGTTGGTCACGGCGCTGGTGAAGACCTTGCGCGCGCAAGATAAAACGGTTGCCGTGTTGGCTGTAGACCCATCCAGCCCCTTTACCAACGGCGCTATTTTGGGCGACCGCTACCGCATGAATGAGCTGGCGGGCGACCCTGGCGTGTTTGTGCGCAGCATGGCCAGCCGCGGCGCGTTGGGTGGCTTGGCTGCGGCGGTGTTTGATGCGGTGACGGCGTTTGATGCGCATGGCTTTGATGTGGTGATTGTGGAAACCGTGGGGGCAGGCCAAAACGAAATTGATGTGGCCTGGGTGACTGAGAGCGTCATCGTGGTGGAAGCCCCTGGCATGGGCGATGAGGTGCAGGCCATTAAGGCGGGCATTTTGGAGATTGCCGATGTCGTGGTGGTGAACAAGGCTGACCGCGATGGCGTGGAGCAAACACTGAGCGCCATTCAATCGGCATTGGATGCTGGGCGGCCCCGGCCCTGGCGTGTGCCGGTTCTTAAAACCATTGCCACGCAGCAGGTTGGGGTTGATGGCGTACTGGCCGCGCTGGCGCAACACAAGACCCATTTGGACAGCACGGGCAAAGGCCAGTGGCGCTGGGAGCATCGCGTGCAGCACGATGTGCTGGGCCGCCTGCGCGAACTGCTGCTGCGTAAGGCCCTCAGCCAACTGCCGCCCGATCAGCTAAAACAATTGCTGCAAGCTGTTGCAAAGCGAGAATTGCACCCGATGGATGCGGCACAGAGGTTATTAGGGAGTGGTGAATAGGGATTGGTGATTTTGACTCACCAATCCCTATTCACCACTCACCAATCACCTGACCACCCTCTACCTCATCCGCCACGGCGAGACCGACCACAACAGCAGCGGGCGCATGCAAGGCTGGCTGGATGTGCCCTTAAACGCGACGGGGCTGCGCCAAGCTGAATTACTGGCGCGGCGTTTTAAGGGCAAGCGCGTGGATGCGATTTATGCCAGCCCATTGGCCCGCGCTGCGGCCACAGCCCAAGCCATTGCTAATGTGCTGGGCGTGCCGGTTGTGTTGGACGAGCGGCTGCGCGAATATCACATGGGCGATTGGTCGGGGCGAACGATGGAGGAGATTGCAGCAATGACGCCGGAGTTTGTGCCCCATGGCCCGCACGAGACGCCCATCCCCAATGGCGAAAGCGCGCACGACATGTACACGCGCCTTGCGCCGTTTGTAGAAGAAATATTGGCGCAGCACGAGAATGGCCACGTCATCGCCGTGTCTCACGGTGGCACGCTGGCGATGGCGGTGGCCCTGTTGCTGGGCATGCCCATTATTCGCAGGCAGCCCTTTAGCTTTGGCAACACCGCAATTGCCAAAGCCGAATTTGGGCATGGCCGCTGGCGCTTGCGCACCCTCAACGACCAATGCCACCTGCACGCCCATACAAAAGATGCCCAAGATGGCGGCTAACTAAAATCTCTAATCTCTAATCTCCTCTTATGGCAGACTCCCTCGGATACCTCCTCAAACGCCTGCGCGAGCGCAAGCATTACACCCAGCAAGAAGTCATCGAGCGCAGCGGCTTAGACCGCAGCTCAAGCTACATCAGCAGCTTGGAGACGAACAAAACCAGCCCGACGCTGGAAGAGTTGGAGGCGCTGGCTGTGGTTTACAGCACCACTGTGTTCGAGATTTTGAGTACTGCCAAAGACATCAAGCCCGATTGGAACTTTGCGCCCAACCCGGATATTCAGTTGCTGCTGAACTTTTACCAAAGCCTGAGCCACGAGCGCAAGAAGACGGCGCTGGAGTTTGTGCAATTTATGGCCGAGAAGGAACGATACGCAATGAACAAACCGAGCGAGTCGTCATCGCCTCAGTAAGCATCCCGCTTGACGGGCAACCGGCGCACACGCTGGCCGACGAACTTTTTCAACACGCACGACGCAAACCTGCAAGGGTGGGGGAGCGTCGTTTGTTGTTTTCCAAATCCGCCGAACCTGTGCAGGCCTTGCGTGGGGTGGGGCGATGACCTTACTTCAGCAAGCGGATGTATTCGGCGTGTGTGCCAATCCAGAACCAAGTAACGGTATCCCCCTCAAAAAGTGCAAGGGCGCGATAAACAAGGCCGATACGGGCGCTGTAAAGCGGCTCTGTGCGGCTGACCCGCTTAAACATGATGCTGGGGTGGGCGGGGTTGTCTCGCCAGAGCTTGTAAGCATCATCGGCGTGACTTCGGACGGATTCGGGCAGGGCGTTGTAACACTCCCAGAATTCGGGCGTGGTCAACGAATTCATGGGTGCGCCAGTTCCCCGACCGCATCAAACATCGGCTTAGTCTCACTGGCTGCCACCTGGGCGCGAACGCGGGCGGCCATCTCAGCAAATTTGCTTTCGGGTGTGGCCGCGAATGCTGCATCCCACTTCGCATCCTCAGCAGCAATACGCGCTTGTAGGAATAGGGCGAAGTCCAACACCTCGCGGGCGCGGTCTTCGGGCATGGTGCGGATGACCGCGATTAGCTCTTGCTCAAGTGCGGGCGGCTCAATTACTGTTTGCATGTGTCCCTTCCTTGCGCGGGATTGTATAGCAGCGGCAACCACGAACCCACACGCTGACAACAAGCCGACACCACCGGAGCGGGGCTTGAATCACCAATAGATTAGGGATACAATGCAAACATGAAAGAAAACATATCCCTAACCACTGCCCAGGTGCGCGATGCGGTGCGCAGCTTCAACGTCAAGCAGCTTGAATCGTTACAAGAGCTTATCGCGGCGCTACTCGAATCGAAGGCAAAAGCTGCATCCACTGAAGCGGGCGACGGCAAGACCACAAAGACGGGCCGC
>JAYTNY010000103.1:0-2223 GCA_043748055.1 Roseobacter sp. | reverse complement strand
CCCTTTGCTATGCCGAAGCGGGGACTTGAACCCCGATGAGCGTAAGCTCACCACGCCCTGAACGTGGCGCGTCTGCCATTTCGCCACTTCGGCTTGCTACGCCAAAATTATACATGATGCGGTTGAACCTGCGAATACGGGACTACGGCGTAACAGCAAGAAGTATGAAGAGGGTCGGCGTAGCAATGGGTGATGAAAACGTCGTTGGCGACGGCGTAAGCGAAGCTGTTGGTAATGGCGTTGGCGCAATAGGCGTGGCCGAAGGCGGCGGCGGTGTGTTTGTGGGCGGCGCAGCTGTGGGCGGGTACAACAACGGCTGCGTCGCTGTCGGAATAATCACCGGGAACTGCGGCACGCGGGTAGAGGTTGGCTCTGGGATGTACGGCGGCAGAGTCGATGCTACAACCACGCTGGACACAATCACAATAGTTGTCGGTGGCGGCGTTGCCGTTTGCGCCACAATCACATTGGGTGTCAGCGAAGTTGCGTTCGCTGTGGGTGGGTTGGGGATGGAAGTCGTGCCAGCCCCCGGCTCAGTAGTGCCAGGCGTGCCAACCGCATTTGTGGCCTGTGCCCCATCCCCCGTGCTCGTTGCCGAAGCTGTGCCTGCGCTGGCCTGCGAAGTTGCTGCCTGGCTCGTTGCTGTGCCGTTGCCCTGCGCACCGCCCGCTTGCGTGCCATTGTTCTGTGTGTTCGGCCACAACAGCGCCAGCAAGGCGCACAACAACCCCAGAATCAAAATGCCTAACGCGCCCAAAATTAGGCGGCCTCGAAAAATGGAAGGTCTCCCAAAAGTCGGCTCAATTCTGTCACTCATGCGCGGCGCGGCGTTGCTGGGCTGCGCAGGCGCTTGAGGGATAACGCCTGAACCCCTCGGCATAGCCTCTGCGCCATGTAGCACCCCGTTGGCCGGATTTATGGCGGGTTGCGCTGGAGCCAAGAACGCCTTCTCCATCTGCTGCACAAATTCGCCCGCCGAGCCGGGGCGCTGCATGGGCTGCTTGCTCAGCGTGCGCATCACCACATCACCCAAAGCGCGTGGCACGTTGGGGTCCACATCGCTGGGATGCGCGGGCATTTCGTCTATATGCCTGCGGGCAATCGCCACCTGGTCTTCGCCCTCAAAGGGGTGTCGCCCGCTCAGCGCGTAATAGGCCGTAACCCCCAACGAGTAAATATCGCTGGAGGGCGAGAGCAAGGGTTCGCCAGCGGCTTGCTCTGGCGACATAAACAACACCGAGCCGACTCGTGCCATAGTGGCGGTGTAAGCCGTAAACGAAGCGGTCTTGGCGATGCCAAAATCCGCCAGCAAGGCTTGCCCGCTTTTGGCGCGGATCAAAATGTTGTTGGGTTTCACATCGCGGTGAATAACGCCCTGGCTGTGAGCGTAGTCCAACGCATTGCCAATGTCTTTGAGGACAGGCATCAGTGTCTTGGGGGTTTGTTTGCCCTCGCGTTGCAGGCGCTGCTCCAGAGATTCGCCCGCGACGTATTCCATCACAATGTAGGGTGTGCTGCCGCGCGCATCCACATCATGTTCGATGACGCGGACGATGTTGGGGTGCGCCAACTGAAAGCTGGCCTCTTGCGCAAAGCGCGCACGTGCGGTGGGGTCGTTCACCAAGTGCATATCCAGCACCTTGATGGCGACCAGGTGGCCGTTGGCCGCAGACGTAGCGCGGTAGACCGTGGCCATGCCGCCACGACCGATCTCGACGAGGTTGGTGTATGAAGAAAGCAAACTGCGCATCGGGCGATACTTTTAGAACTTCTGTCCGGTATCTTGATGCGCAGTTTACAACGAACTGAGTGGCCCCAACGGCCTCACAACATTCATCTGGGCGTTAGCCGCCAAACTATCTTCTCCGCAGTTTCCTACAGTAACTTTCAGCGTCTTTCGCAAGATCACGAGGGGGTAGAAGACCATTAGGGCCTTCATAAATTTATTTATCGGACGAAGAGGTGAAATCGGAAATAAAGTTTTGGTTGCGCTTCACCAACAACGCTAGGCTGCCGACGATGGCAACAACAAGCCCCATCACAATAACCAGCATCGCGGCGATTTCGAGATTGTTTAGCTCGATGGTGTAGAGGGCGGCGGTAGCAGACTGTTCCATAGGTGCTTCCTAATAACAAATCGAACATCAAATCAAAACTAGGTGTGCTTGCTGTGTAGCAAGTTCGTAATCTTTCTAAAAACAATGCGTCGCCTTTGCAATGAGT
>JAYTNY010000102.1:0-5284 GCA_043748055.1 Roseobacter sp. | reverse complement strand
TGCCCTCAGCGTGAATGATTTGTTGGCCCACCCGGATATCCAAATCGTTATCAACCTGACCATACCCAAAGCACATGGCGAAGTGGGTTTGGCCGCGTTGAACGCAGGCAAGAGCGTGTACAACGAGAAGCCATTGGCCCTAAGCCGCGACGAAGGCCAGCGCATGCTCGCCATGCAACGGGTAGGGGCGCAGCATGCTGCGCCCCTACTGGTCGGCGGCGCGCCGGATACGTTCTTGGGTGGCGGCATTCAAACCTGCCGCAAGCTGATTGACGACGGCGTGATTGGCGAACCGATTGCAGCAACGGCTTTTATGATGGGCCACGGCCACGAGAGCTGGCATCCGGACCCAGCCTTTTATTACCAACCCGGCGGCGGGCCGATGTTCGACATGGGGCCGTATTACCTGACGACGCTGGTGTATTTGATGGGGCCAGTGCAACGCGTCACCGGCAGCACGCGCATTACCTTTCCAGAGCGCACCATCACCAGCAAACCCAAGCAAGGCGAAAAAATAACCGTGCGCGTGCCCACCCATATTTCCGGGGTGATGGATTTTGCGAATGGCGCAGTCGGCACGATTATTACCAGCTTCGATGTGTGGGGCCACTCGCTGCCTCCCATCGAAATTCATGGCACCGCAGGTTCGCTGAGCGTGCCTGACCCCAACACCTTTGGTGGCCCGGTGAAATTGCGCAAAGCGGGCGAGCGCGAGTGGAGCGATGTGGCGTTAACGCATGGCTACGCGCAGCAGTATCGCGGTTTGGGTGTGGCCGATATGGCGTATGCCCTGCAAACAGGCCGCGCCCACCGCGCCAATGGCGAGCTGACCTATCACGTTCTCGACATCATGCACGCCTTTCATGATGCCAGTGATGGGGGGCAGCATGTACTGCTGCAAAGCACCTGTGCCCAGCCAAGTGCGTTGCCGGTTGGATTAGAAGAAGGCTTCTTGGACTGAGCTTCACTGAGCGCCTAACGCGCTTAAAGCGCGTTAGGCGCGGCACAAACACTTCGCAATCTCCGCACCGACGCGTGCGTTGTTGACCAGCAAGGCGGTGTTGGCACGCACGCTGGCGCCGTTGGTTAGCTTGGCAATTTGATCGAGCATGAACGGCGTGGAGGCTGCGCCGTGAATGCCTTGCTCGTCGGCGATGCGTTGCGCGGCGATGATGGCTTGTTCGGCTTGGTCTCGCGGCAGCTCAAATTCGGCGGGCACAGGCGCAGTCACTAGCTCACCTCCGGGCAGATTGAGCACGCGACGAGCGCAGACAATGGCCGCGACGGCGGCGGCATCGGGCGCGGCAATGTCTGCCTTGAGGCCACTGCTGCGCGAGTAGAACCCGGCGATGTCCTCGGATTGATAGCCGATGACGGGGACACCGAGCGTTTCGAGATGCTCAAAGGTGAGGGGTAGATCGAGCAGTGCTTTGGCACCTGCGCACACCACTGTGACGGGTGTGCGGCTCAGTTCGGTCAGATCGGCACTCACATCAAACGGATGCCCGCGATGCACGCCGCCGATGCCGCCGGTGGCGAACACATGAATGCCTGCGCGTTGGGCAATCCACATCGTCGTCGCCACAGTCGTAGAGCCATCCAGCCCAAGACCAACGACGATGCCCAGATCGCGTACGCTGCACTTGCGTGCGGTTTTGTTTTGGCCCAGCTCTTGGATTTGGTTAGGTGTGAGGCCGACCGTCATGCGGCCTTGCAAGACGGCGATAGTGGCAGGCACAGCGCCGCAATCGCGCACGGCCTGCTCAATTTCGAAGGCGGTTTGCACATTGCGGGGGAAGGCCAGGCCGTGGGTAATGAGCGTAGATTCGAGCGCGACGACAGGCTTGTGGTTGGCAAGCGCAGAAGAAACCTCGGTGGACAAAGATAGGGGAAGAGTCATAGCGCAATCATTCTAGCGATTAGGGTGGCGGCCAGGCAAATGGCAACACGATTGAATCACCCGCAGGCTGAGCGTCTTTTGAAGCGGACAAGCGCTCTCCGGTTTGATAGTTATAGACGCCGAGCCGCACTTCATAAACCCCGTTGGGCAGCGGTTGCTTCATTTTCAGAATGCGCTCATCGGCAACAATATCCCCCTCCGACCAAGCGGAGGGCGGGTATTGATGGTTTATGCCGGGAGATTGATCTTGCTGCGCAAGGGGCAAGCCGATGGCTTGGGCTGCGTATACATGCGCAAAAGATGAGTAATCAAAAGGGGGCCTTTGGCGCGCAACCCAGATTAGCCTCAATTGCAAATCCCCATCGGGCATGCGTTTTACCTCATAGGAGCGCAGGCCAAAGGTGTTGCCGAAGGTGTAGTTCACTTTGTTTGCCGCAAACCATAGGCTGCGCCTGGGCAGCGTGTTAAGCATAGGATAGTTGGGCGCAACGACACCAAAGGGCATGTAAAGCGCTGCAGATAAGTAGAGCGTGGTTAAGGCTATTAACGCGGGCTTGCGGACACGAGCTGGGATTAGGCTGTGAAGGCCCAAGCTAACCAGTGTCATAAATGGCGCAATGACAGGAAAGAGATAGCGGCCCTGGGTGGCAGTAACAAACCTTAAGTTCTCGCGGATCATCAATCCCTGCATTAGCACGACAACGGCAGCGCAAAACAACACACCGAATACTTCCCGACGTGAAACAGACTTGGCGTTTCTTATTGTCATGATGATGTAGCCAATAAGCCCCAGCGCACTTATCAGCAGGAGACCGCGAATTGCAAAGAAAAACCAGGGCGGGGCTGCAACGGTCATCCAACCAAACACGCCCCAAAACGATCGAAACTGTTCGTTGATTAAAGGCCCCAAAAAAGTCTCCAGTCGCAGGGTTGCTTTCTGGGCAGCCTCCGGGAAACGCTTCCCCCAGGTCATCGTGCCAAACGGATCGCCATACAGCCAGATGTTGCGCGCAAACCACCAACCCGTGAGTGTTAACACAGGCACTGCAAATGCCAGCCCGCCGCGCCACAGTATTCGCATATTGCGATAGAACACAGCACAGACCAGTAGCAAAACCACGCTCAATGGGATTAACACGATACCGCTAATTTTCGCCAACGCGGCAACTGATGACCAAACACCAACATAGACCCATTGGCGTGATAGAACAGGCTGGCGCACCGCGCGAAGCATTTGCCACATCGCACCCGTCGCAGCCATCACCATCAAGCCATCATTTAAGGCACCCGCGCTAATGAACAGAAATTGCGGATTAAATGCTACAAGGATGGCAGCCAGACAAACAACTGAGGGTCGGTTCGGAAAGATTTCACGCGCAAGTAGATAGGTCAGCACGACTGTTCCCGCAGAACATGTAACTGACAAGAGGCGCATCAGGTGTAAGGCCAGGGCCACACCGCTATATGGAAAAGTGTCGACACTACTCAATTGATGGATATTTGCCTCGTGCCCACCCTTCCGGTGCCAGATGAATTTGGGATTTAAGCGAAATGAACCCTGTGTGTTATTCCAGTTTGCAGGTGCTGAGGCCAATACAGCCAGGATGTAATAGAGCGGTGGATGATGTGATGTCTCGATACTACCTTGAGCTTGTTGTCTAGGCAGGCGAAGGGTGTCTCGCAAGTACCGGGCGTACTTCACGTGAGAAGGCTCATCGGGCACCTCCCACGCAGGCACCATGATGCTATAGATGATTCCTAAAAGAATAAATAGCGTTGTCACCCCTATGATGGCTCTACGTAAGTGATTGTTCGTGATAGCAGTGTGTCGAAATAGCAACATGGGTGAGTGACTGTATGGGTCTACGAGGTTTTCTACCGATCTTTTACTCTGGCAGAACCCCATCATACCCATCAACAACTCTATTTATTCCCTATTTACTCTATGCGATACGAGTAGGCTTGAAAGAAGATTACTTCTCACTTTAAGACAAGCACGCTTGTGTTAGCATGTTGTAGTTGTTATCTATCTCAAAGGAGAAAATTAAAAATGGCTCACGAATTACCTGCCCTCCCCTATCCATACGAGTCGCTGGAACCGTATATTGACACCACCACGATGCAGATTCACCACGACAAGCATCATGCCACTTACGTGACGAACCTGAACAACGCGTTAAAAGACCAAGCTGATTTGCAGAAGCACTCGGCACTGGACCTCATCCAAAACCTGGGCAGCGTGCCCGAGGCCATTCGTGGCCCAGTGCGCAACAACGCAGGCGGGCATGTAAACCACACCATGTTCTGGGAGCAGCTCAAAGTGGGCGTGGCCGAGCCATCGGGTGCATTGGGCGATGCCATCACTGCCGCGTTCGGCTCGTTGGCTGCGTTCAAAGAAGCGTTTGAGAAAGCTGGACTGGGCCGCTTTGGTTCGGGCTGGGCCTGGTTGGTGAAGAAGGATGGCAAGCTCGCCATCGTCTCGACCCCTAATCAAGACAACCCCTTGATGGATGGCAGTGGCACACCACTGCTGGGGGTGGATGTTTGGGAGCACGCGTATTACCTCAAGTATCAGAACAAGCGCGCCGATTATCTGAAGGCGTTTTGGAGCGTAGTGAATTGGGATGACGTTGCCAAACGCTTCGCCGCAGCAAAATAATCACTAAATGATTTGATTGAACGGACAGAACGGACAGATAGATTTTTCTTCAAAGAAAAAATCCATCTGTCCGTTTTTATTAGTGATGAATCGCTCTAGACAACTCAAAAGTGATCGTGTATAAAGCGCGAAGTTAACCTCGGTTAACTTTTTGCAAGCGGCATAATCAGCATGTTTCATGACGAGAGCCGTTTCTAAATAGATTGCTAGCTAAACAAGCGTTGTAACTAAGGATTAAAGGAGTCTGTCTCAATATGTCGCATTACATTACCAGCCTGTGTTTGCGCGATGGCGCGTGCGTGGATGTTTGCCCCGTCGAGTGCATCGTGAAGGGTATGCCAGAGGATGAGTGGCCCTGGTTCTTTATTGACCCGAACACCTGCATTGATTGCGGCGCATGCGTGCCAGAGTGCCCCTATGAGGCCATCTTCCCAGATGGTGAAGTTCCAGCGGCTTACACCATGAAACCTGCTCAGCAACTCAACCTGATTGGCCAGGGTGCCAAGACGATTTGGACCGCCGAAGGTGGCGAAGTGGTGGACTTGACCGGGGATATTCCCTGGAACGGCGCGTTCTACACCGCTGGCCCGGGCTACGCAGCCAAGAATATGTAGCACCCGTGCAAAAAGAGAAACCAGATTTTTTGAAAAAACCTGGTTTCTCTGTTGTTGGCCTTAACAAGCTGTTAAACCTGCAAAGTAGAATCTACTTTGCAGGTTTTTATT
>JAYTNY010000101.1:0-10528 GCA_043748055.1 Roseobacter sp. | reverse complement strand
TGCCTTCCACGCTGCCTGCCAGCCTATTCCCGTTGGTGGGCCGCGAGGGCGATTTGCAAACCGCCTGCGACCTGCTGCGCAATAGTGCGCGCCTGCTCACGTTGGTTGGCCCGCCGGGTGTGGGCAAAACTCGGCTGGCCTTGCAGGTGGCGCATGCCCTCGCCCCGCACTTTGCGGATGGCGCTCAGTTTGTCTCGCTTGCGCCCATCAACGACCCCGCCGCGTTGCCCACAAGCATCGCCAACGCCCTGGGCGTCAAACTCACTGCTGATCAATCCCCCGAAGCCGCCGTGTGCGCCCACCTAAGCCAGCGCGAACAAGTGCTGGTGCTGGATAACTTTGAGCACGTGCTGGCCGCAACCCCGCTTGTGGCCGATTGGTTGGCCGCCGCTCCCAAGCTGCGCGTGCTGGCCACCAGCCGCGTCATGCTCGATCTGTACGGCGAGCATGTGTTGGATGTAGAGCCATTGCCGCTGCCCGACTTGTCGAACCTGCCACCGCTCGAATATCTGGCCCACGTCCCCGCCGTGCAACTGTTCGTCTCACGCGCCCGCGCCGCAAGCGCCAAATTTCGCCTGAGCGATGCCAACGCCCTACCCGTCGCCGCCATCTGCGTGGCGCTGGATGGCTTGCCGCTGGCGTTGGAAATTGCCGCCGCCCGCATCCGCGAGTTGGATCCGCAAGCGCTGCTGCAACAACTGGTGGCTGCGCGCAGCCAGCATCAACTTTCATCCACCCTGTTGGCCCAAACCAAGCGCGATGTAGCCGCCCGCCACCGCACCCTGCAAGATGCCATCGCCTGGAGCGTTAACCTGCTCACGCCCCATCAACAAACCCTGTTTGCAACGCTGGGCGTGTTTGTAGGTGGGTTTGATGAGGCCGCAGCGGCAGAAGTGATTAGGGATTGGGGATTAGTGAATGATGAAGATCAATCCATAATCCCTAATCCCCATTCACTACTCCAATCTCTCACCAACAACAATCTCATCCAAGTTCACGCAGGCCGCTACACGTTGTTAGAAACGCTGCGCGCCTTTGCGTTGGAGCAGTTGCTGGCCCGCAATAAGCTGGCCGAAATTGCATCTCGGCATGCCCACTACTTTTTGCGCGTGGCCGAGGCGTCCGACCAACGCGCTTACTTAGATCGCCAGGCCGAGTGGCGAGCGACGATGGATCGCGAATACAACAACATGACCGCGGCCTTGTCTTGGGCCGTGGAGAGCCATTCGACCAATTTGGCCCTGCGGCTGGCCGTGGCGCTAAGCAACTACTGGGAAAAGTATGGCAACCTGAGCGAAGGCGCACGCGAACTGCAACGCGCCTTGTCGCTGGTGGGCCAAGCCGATGAGGCAACATGCCAAAGTGAGCCGCATGCCCAAGCCTTGCTGGCGGCGGGCATTCTGGCCTATCGCCAAAGCCGCTACGCCCACGCCGAGGCCGCGCTGCAACAAGCCTTACCCATTTTTCACACCTTAAGTCATACCGCTGGCGCGGCGCGCACGCTCAACAACCTCGGCAATGTCGCGCTGGATCAAGGCCAACACCCGGCTGCGCAACAGTTCTACGAGGCCAGCCTAAAGCTGCGCCGCGAACAAGCCGATACATTTGGCACTGCCAGCACGCTGAACAATTTAGGCGATCTGGCGCATCGGGTGGGTGACTATGCGCGTGCCACAGAAATTTATCAAGAGAGCCTGGCCCACTACCGCCAGATCAACAACACCTGGAGCATGGCCAGCGTGCTAACCAGCCTGGGCAACACCGCGCTAGACCTAAACGACTTCGCCGCCGCCCAAGCTTATTTTGATGAAAGCCTGGCCTTGCGCCAGACCATTGGCGACGACGGGCGCTACCTCAGCCGGGGCATGGCGAACCTGGCCATGCGCACCGGCGACTACGCCGCAGCCATCCAACACTTTCAGCACAGCCTGCGCATCTCGTGGCAGGCCCAGGAGCTAAGCAATGTGTTGGAATGTCTAAAGGGTTTGGCGGTGGCGGCTAGCTTTGCCTGCGCCTCGCCCGTTGCGGCCCAATTGCTGGGCGCGGCGCAGGCGCTCTCCGCCCAGTTCAACACGTTGCTGGATGCAGGGCAAACCAAGCAACACGATGCAGCCGTAGTGCATGTGCGAGAGCGATTGGGGGAGAACAACTTTGCAAAAGCCTATGCCGAAGGCCAAGCCATGACGCTGGAGCAAACGGTGACGCTGACGCTGGATATGCCGCAAGTTCAGTAGATATAACCTGACTTGCGGCACTCATCCCCCCGAAGGTTGAACTTGCAAGCGCTAGGCTCTTTTAAGCAACCTTCGGGGGGATTCGCAAACGACTGAGACTTAACTCTCTACGGAAACAACACCGGCCCCAACTCCGGGGTGAACTGCTGCACAATCTCGCTGGTAATGCCGTTGGCTTTGGCGATGGCCGAATACAGCGCGGCGCTTTTGCGGGGCGTGCGTTCTTGCGTCAGGTGATCCAGCTCGAACAAGCCAAACTTCATGCGCCAGCCTTCGCTCCACTCGAAGTTGTCTACAAAGCTCCAGTGGTAATAACCCTGAATGTAGAAGCAGTACTGCACACCCTTCCACACCTCGCGCAAGTGCGTTACCAAAAACGCAGGCCGCTGGTCGTCGTCGGCATCGGGGATGCCGTTCTCGGTAATATAAATCGGCAGCTTGTGCTTGGCGCACTTGCGCAGCATCTTCATCAGCCCAGCCGGGTAAATCTCGCCGTAGTCGTGGTCGCTCATCTCGGCATCGGGCGTGTTGTGAATGCTGCCATACCAAGTGGCCGGGCTAAGCCGGTCAAACTTGGTGCGCTGCCGCGAGTAATAGTTCAGGCCGATCCAATCCAGCGTGCCTTTTAGGCTGCGGGAGCTGGGTGCATTGCGGCGCATCAATAGGCTCCACTGGCCGTCAATCACGGCCTTCAAAATCGCGTCGTTAAAAATGGCGCTTTGCGTGTTGGCGATCACGCCATCCAACACATGCCCGTCACGCAACGCCTCAAACGGCCGCATGTGGTGGGCCAAGCCCACGCGGGCGTAGGGCTGAATCTCGTGGATGGTGTGATACGCCGCAGCATGGCCCAGCAGCATGTTGCGCACCACCGCCATCGTCATATCAAACTGGCCGTAATGCCCCGGCGGAATGCGCGCACCCAAATACGCGCCCACGGCATACACGTTCGGCTCGTTCACCGTACACCACAAATCGCACACGTCTTTCAGGGCGCTTACGGTCTTGCGCACAAAGCGCTCGAACAGCGGCACCACAAATTCGTGGTTCTCCCAGCCGCCCTGCTCCTCCAGCCAGATGGGGTTGGAGAAGTGGTGCAGTGTCACCATCGGCTCGATGCCGCGTTGGCGCAGGCCCAGCAGCATTTGGCGGTAGCGGTCTAACGCGCTTTCGTCAAACACGCCTTGCGTCGGCTCAATCCGGCTCCACTCCACCGAGAGGCGATGCGCGTTCAGGCCCATCTCGGCCATCAAATCAAAATCGCGCTCGGCGTTGTTCCACCAGTCGCAAGCCAGCCCGCTCTTGTCGTTGTTAAGGACATGGCCTTCGCCTTGCTCCCAGGCCCACCAATTGTTGTTGGTGTTGTTGCCTTCTACTTGGTGCGCAGCCGTGGCCGTGCCCCAGCGAAAGTCTTTTGGGAAGTGCATTTGGAAGTTGGACATGATGGTGAATGGGGATTGGTGAGTAGTGAATGGGGATTAGTGATTCACTACTCACTAATCCCCATTCACCAATTCCTATCCCCCCAGCCCCGTGGTCTTGCGCAGCTTGCGCGCCAGGCCATACAGCCGCCAGCGCAACGGCGAAAGCACGCGCACCCAGGCCCCAATGTGGCGCACCACTTGCCCGCCAAAGCCGCGCTTAAAGCGATAGACACCCCACAGTGCATCGTTACGCTGCTCAAAATTAGCTTCCAGCGTGGTTTCATCTGCATCGGGCACGCCCCACATATCGTAAGTGAGACAGCCTTTGTTGCGAGCCCATTGCATGGCTTCCCATTGCAACAGGTAGGGGGCCATCAATTCGCGCTTGTGGTTGGTGCTGGCACCATACAAGTAAATGGCGGTCTTGCCCACTGCAGTTGCTATCAGCCCGGCCAACGGTTCGCCCTCGTGTTCGGCTACAAACAATCGCGCCGCGTCGCCTGGGCGACCGCCGTCGTCCTTGCTAAACAAGCGTTGAAAGTTTTCGTAGTAGTTGAGACCGTGCGCGCCAAAGGCCTTGCGCTCGGTCGTCACTTCCATCATCGAGTGAAATGTCGCAACATCCGCCAGATCACCCACCCGCACAACCACACCTTTGCGCTTCGCCAGGCCCACGTTGTAGCGCGTCTTCTGCTTCATCGCCGTCAAAATGTCTACGTCCTCGTCCACATCCAAATTGATCAAGACTGTGCGAGGCGGCTGCACCGTGAAATCCAGCTCGGCAAAACCGTGCTTTTGCAACAGCGCACGGTCGGAGGGTGTGTCGAATAAATCTGGCTCAATCACAACAGCCATTGCACCGTTTTTTTTGGCTTGGCGGCAAGTGGCGTTCAGAATCGGCTCCACCAACTCCGGGCGATCCCAATCCACCACCGGCCCGCGTGGCACATAGGCCAGCCTGCCCAGGCCATACGGCAAGCCGCGCAACAACGTGAGTGAGGCGCCTGCCAATCGGCCTTGCGTTGTGGCAATCGAGGCGTGCGTGGCTTTCCAGCCGTGCGCGTTCTTCAGCTTGCCCCAATGCCGCGTTTGCAACAGGTGGCCGTGCGGGTGCGCCGCCACAAAGCTATCCCAATCTCGCTCGGAGATTTCGGGCGCACGGGGCCGCGTGGGCGATGTGGGCTGACGCTTGGGTTCTCGTCGGAGCATGTGAAAAACCAGTAGGGGCGAAGCAGCTTGCTTCGCCCCTACGATGTCAAAATCGGGGAACCGAGATTTGAACTCGGGACCTCTGCGACCCGAACGCAGCGCGCTACCAGGCTGCGCTATTCCCCGATGCACTTGAGATTATACACACGGCATTTTTAGTAAGCCAATCCCTCGGCTTGCATGGTGCGGCGATAGTTGACCGCCACCGCATCGAACTTGAGATGCAGCTCGTCCGCCAGATCAAACGGCACCTGCTCGGGCCGTTGCGATTCCACAATCGTTTTGTCTTGGTTGAAGATGACAGCCTCAAACTCTTGCAACACGCTATCGGGCTGATCGAGATCGTAGTTGCGACCGATGATGCAGTAGCCGCGACATTGATTTTTAGCAATAGGTTGCACAGCGAAGAAATACACCATGCCCTGGGCGCCGCCCCACCCCAGCCGCAACGCCAACGTGTAGGGCAAGTGCAGCTCGTAGCGGCTGTGGCGCGTGGGTTGCTCGGTCTGCGTGTTGGCGAACACTTGGAAATCCTGGCTGTTGGTTGCTTCGGGCCGCACGATGGTGTAGTGCAGCACATGGCCGCGAACCTCCACGGTGTAATCCGGCACCAGCGGGCGCGAGACATCGCCCAGCAGCCCCGGATGCACCCATGGGAAGTGGCCGAAGTCGGTGAAATTCTCGATCTGTCGCGAGGCATCCGCCTGCCAGTGAAACGGGCCAGTGTTCACAATCTTGTAACTGCCGTTTTCTAGCTCCGGCACTTCGGGCAAGGCGTAGGCGCTCTCGGCGCGCAGGTTCACCCAGATCAGGCCGTAGCGCTCCGTGCAGCGGTAGCTGGGGATGCGGGCCTTGTTGGGAATATTGGGGTTCGCCATCTGCGGGATGAGGGTGCAAGCGCCAGCAGCGTTGTAGCGCCAGCCGTGGTATGGGCAGACGATGTGGTCATCGGCCACCCAGCCCAACGAGAGGGCCGTGCCACGATGAATACACAGATCACGCATGGCGTGCGGTTGGCCGGTTTGTTCGCGCCAAATCACTAAATGCTCGCCCAGCAATTGGGTGCCGTGCGGCTTGGCCTGCACAGTGTGGCTATAGGCAACGGGGTGCCAGCAGGCGAGAAGTTTTTCGGGGAAGGGGTTCATGTGGAGAATTATGCGCTGAGGAGGGCGGGCGATTGGAAATCACGCCTAAGAGGCTTTCAGCCGGTCGTCGGCCTACGCCGACGGATTCCCCGTCCACGCAGGTGGACGCTCAGCCGCAGGCTTCTCAGGCGCGATTTCCAATCGCCTGGCCTGCTGGTGCACTCACATCGGATGCGCGGGATGCGTCACTCCTCACGCACTTCCATCCATTCGCTATACTCACTTGCAACTTAATCAACTATGTTCAAGAAAATTCTCATCGCCAACCGGGGCGAGATCGCCGTTCGCATTATTCGCGCCTGCAACGAGCTAGGCATTGCCACCGTCGCGGTGTACTCCGATGTAGACCGCAACGCCCTGCACGTGCGCTTGGCCGACGAGGCCTATCACATCGGCGCGGCCCCTTCGCGCGAGAGCTATTTGCGGATGGATCGCATCATCGAAGTGGCGAAGAAGACCGGCACGGACGCCATTCATCCCGGCTATGGCTTTTTGTCCGAGCGCGAGGAGTTTGTGCAGGCTTGCACCGATAACAAGATCATTTTTATTGGCCCATCGCCCAGCGCGATTGCCAAGATGGGCGATAAAGCCGTGGCGCGGGCGACGGTGCAGAAGGCAGGCGTCAGCGTCATCCCCGGCACCGAGGGCGAGGCCGATTTGCCCGACGACGAACTGCTGGCGATTGCGCCGAAGATTGGCTTCCCGCTGCTGATTAAAGCCAGTGCAGGCGGCGGCGGCAAAGGCCAACGCGAGGTGCGCACTATTGAAGAGATGCCTGCCTTGCTCGCCAGCGCCCGCCGCGAGAGCGAGAGCGCCTTTGGCGATGGCGCAGTGTATTTGGAGAAAATGGTCGAGGGTGCCCGGCACATCGAGTTTCAGTTGCTGGGCGACAAATACGGCAACATCATTCACCTGGGTGAGCGCGAGTGCAGCCTGCAACGCCGCCGCCAAAAGCTGGTGGAAGAATGTCCCTCGCCGGTGCTCAGCTCGGCCTTGCGCCAGAAGATGGGCGAGATGGCCGTGCGTGCTGCACAATCCGTCAGCTACACGAATGCAGGCACGATTGAATGCTTGTTGGACAAGCAGGGCAACTATTACTTCATGGAGATGAACACGCGTCTGCAAGTGGAGCATCCGATTACCGAACGCGTGACCGGCATAGACATCGTGAAGGAGCAGATTCGCATCGCGCGCGGGCGCAAGCTGCGCTACAAACAAGAGGATGTGCAACAAAACGGCTGGGCCATGGAATGTCGCATCAACGCCGAGGACCCGTTTAACAACTTTATGCCCAGCACCGGCACCATTACGCGGATTAATTTTCCGACTGGCCCCGGCATCCGCGTGGAGACCGGCGTGTATGAGGGCTTTACGATTTCGCCGTATTACGACAGCATGATTGCCAAGCTGATTTGCTGGGGCGATACGCGAGCCGAGGCGATGATGCGCATGCGCCGCGCCCTGCGCGAGTTTCGCATCATGGGCGTAAAGACGAATATTCCGTTTCACATTCAGCTTCTTGGCAGCACACGTTTTCAAGCAGGCCAGTTCGACACGCGCTTTGTGGAAGATCGCTTTTTGCTGCAAGAGGAAGACCGCCCGCACGAGGACATCGCCGCAATTGCGGCCACGCTGGTGGCCCACAGCCAAAGCCGCCGCGCCACCGAATCCATCTCGCGCAATGGCAACGGCAATGGCGCGAAGTGGAAGTGGGCAGAAAGGCAGTGAATGGTGAATAGAGATTGGTGAGTGAATCACCAATCCCTATTCACCATTCACTAATCCCTATCCACATGACCGCCTCTCCTCAACGCCGCGCCTGGGCCGTGCTGCTGCTTTCGTTGTTTGCGTGTTGCGCATTGGCGGTGGGCGTGCCGACGGCGGCGCTCACCTTTATCAACACGGCCAGCAATGCACCGCGCGCGCATATTCAGTTGCAGGCGGGCATTGTTAGCACGTTTGATGTGGGCGAGTTGGAAGGCAGCGATGCGCGTGTGGTGGATTTGAAAGGACGCGTGGTGGGCGAAGGCAGCACCATCGTGGTCGGGGGCGATTTGGACTCGGTGGCGGCGCTGAGCATTGACCCACCCGTGGATGGCGCACGCGTAACGATGCAGTTGTATTCCGGCACGCGTTTGCGCATTCAACGGCTCAGCGTGCCGCGCTACAGATTTTCATCGGCCAGCGACAGCTACGAGGTGAGCGTTGAGCGCGGACGCGTGGACGTGCAAACGCAATATCCCAGCGGGCGCAGGTTGAACTTGCAGCTCACCTCGCCACATGCACAACTCGCCATTAACGCCAGCGGTGCGTTTGGGCTGGATGTGGGGGCCGACGCGACCCACGTCCTGGCCTACGCTGGAGAGATCGCTGCGACTCCCATCACCAACACCCAGGTGACACGGCCCGTGCGCGCAGGCGAACACGCGTTGGTACACGCGGGCGTGGTGGAGCCGATGTTGGCGGCGCGCAACATCATTCGCAACAGCGATTTTGGACAGGCCTTGCAAGCGGGCAATTGGGTGATGAGCGCGACGGCAGCAGTGGGCATGCCGCTGGGAAAGGTGGCGGGGTTGATTGATGGCGCAACCAGCAAGCTCGATCTGAACCGCACCGGCACGAGCATAGGCCCAGGCCGAACTAGCGTGACCCAGCAACTCGATCAAAGCGTGGCCAGCCGCCAATCGGTGCGTGTGCGCGTGACGTTCGAGATTATTGAGCAAGAGATTCAGGTGTGCGGCAGCACCGGCAGCGAATGCCCGTTGATGATTGAGATTGCCTACACCCGCGCCGACGGCAGCGCAGCCAATTGGCGGCAAGGCTTCTACGCGGTGGGCGTACCCGCAGGCGGCCAGTTGCCAGATTACGTGGTGCGTGAAAAGCAGAGCAAACACATCTACAAAAATTTGCAGACACTCGCCACCTTCACCTCCGATGACTTGCTCAACATCGCGCCAGAGATGGCGCTAATCAATTCCATCACGCTGTATATGGAAGGCCACTCGGTGCATACGCAGGTGCGGCGGGTGGAGGTGTGGGTGCAGGACTAAAGCGTGATTGGGGATTAGGGATTAGGGATTGAAATGTCCGCGCTCAGCTCCGGCACAATTTCTAACTCGCCTCGATATTCGGCTAGTTCGCCTTGAACGATCAGCGAATCGTTGAGGGTAAGGGTTTGTGAGAACGGGGTGGTGTTCCAAGCTGAATCGAACGCGACAGCGACGATGCGCGCACCACTGGCATCTTGAAGCTCGATGCGCATGCCTTGCTTGAAGGGGCGCAAGTCTGTGACCAAGCCTTGCACAGCCACCCACTGGCCTAACAAGCTTTTACCCAACGCGTCTATCGGGCGGCTTTCGATGGGGGCAGCGTTGGGCATCGTCACGAGGTCATCAGCGCGGCGCGGCAGCACTTGGCGCTCACCGCGAAACTCGCCAACAGCGCCCGTCACGCTGACCCAGTTGCCCAATGCCAATTCTGGCGCAGGGCCAAACGCAGCAGCCAGGCCGGTGGGCAACAACACATCGGCCACACCACTGCCCTGCCGCAGCGAGATCACTTTCAAGCCCTGGCTAATCTCGCGCACGCGGCGAACTTGACCGCTCACGGTCACGCGGTCGCCCAACGCTGTGGCATCCAGAGCCGAGAGATCAATGGCTGAGGCTTGCAGTGTGTTTAGGCTTATGCCATCGGCGGTGTTGAGAACGAGCGAGGCTACATCGTCTCGCACGCGCAAGGTGCCTTCAACCGTTATCGCATCGCCCGGCATAGGCACACGCTGCGCCGCAATCAGCGCACTCACCACCTCACGGTAGGCCGAGACGCGCATCTCGCTACTGGTTTCATCTTGCACGCGGAACGACAAGAAGCCATCACTGAGCGAGGGATACGCGATGACCTTGCCCCGAACTTGAACATAGGCGAAGTTCATGGAGGGCGAGATCGCCGAAATGGCCGTGACGTTGCGCGGTGTGGCGCGCGAAGCAAAGACAAACGCAAGGGTGCTGCTGAGGGCGAGGACGAGGATGAGGGTTTTGAGGAGCTTCATGAAGCGGTCAGCTATTAGCGGTCAGCTATTAGCGAGCGTCAATTGAGTTCTGCTAATAGCTGACCGCTGATAGCTAATTGCTAGGAGGCGGCACCGGCAGCTCTTCCGGCTTGGTGTTCAGCCACTTGTCGCCTTCTTCGATCAGCATAATGGGAATGCCATCTTTGATGGGGTACTTGCGGCCATACACTGGCTCAATAAGCCAGGTGTCTTTGTAGAGGGTTAATTTGCCGGGGTCGTCGCCCGGCACGCGGGTGGCGGTGCTGACGCAAAACGGACAGCGCAAAATCTCAAGTAGTTCGGTGCTTACAGATGCCATAGTTGTTTTCTCCGCACGAAATTATATGCGGCACTCATTCAGTAGGTTTTTTCGGGTGCGTTTTTTTTATTAGGGGCACACGCCTTGTGAAAGGCCATGGTAGGGGCGCAGCAGTGCTGCGCCCCTACGAAAATCGATCGCGAAACAAA
>JAYTNY010000100.1:0-3974 GCA_043748055.1 Roseobacter sp. | reverse complement strand
AGCGGCGGCGCGACCGGCTGGGCCGCAACAGACTGGATGGAGGAGATCATGCTCCGCACCACCAGCCTGGAGAATTACGACAAGTGGACGCGCGGCGAGCTGAAGTTTGCCTCGCCGGAAGTGAAGTTTGCCGCCGAGACGATGGCGAAGATTTGGTTCGACGACAAGCTCGTAAACGGCGGACGCAAGAGCATCGCCAGCACCAGCTTTGGCGATGCACCAAAAGCCATGTTCGACAAGGACGGCCCCAAGTGCTGGCTTCACAAGCAGGGTAACTTCATCACCAGCTTCTTCCCGCCCGATGTGAAGGCTGGCGTGGACTACGACTTCTTCTATCTGCCCGGCATCGACGAAAAATACGGCAAGCCCTTCTTGTTCGCGGGCGACCTCATGGCCGCCTTCAAAGACCGCCCCGAAGTGCGCGCCGTGATGCAGCTGTTTGCCAAAGGTGAGCACTTGAAGGGTTGGATGGCCGCCGGTGGCGCCATTGCCCCCCAGAAAGATGCGGACCTGAAGTGGTACTCCAACGACATCGAGCGCAAGGTCGGCCAGTTTGTGCAAGAGGCCACCAGCCTGCGCTTCGATGGCAGTGACCTGATGCCCGGCGAAGTCGGCGCTGGTTCCTTCTGGAAAGGCATGACCGATTGGGTCTCCGGCGTGACCGATCTCGACAAAGCATTGGGCGAGATTGACGCGGCGTGGCCGAAGAAGTAGCCCCCCACCCCCAACCCCTCCCCCGTAGGAACGGGAGAGGGGAGTTCGGCTCCCTCCCTCGTAAATCAGAATTTACGAGGGAGGGCCGGGGAGGGGGCCTCCGAGCTAAACCATGAAAGCCCGCTACGTTCACACCAACCTGATCGCCAAAGACTGGCGGGCTTTAGCAGATTTTTACGTGCGCGTGTTTGGGTGCGTGTTGGTGCCGCCCGAACGCGATTACCGCAACGCTGCGTTAGATCGCTTAACTGGCATTGCGAATGCCCATCAGTTTGGGGCGCATTTACGGCTGCCGGGGTATGAGAATTTGGGTGTTGATGGCCCAACGCTGGAGATTTTTGGCTTTGATGAAGTACTGGACGCGAACACGAAAGCGATTCAGCGCGAAGGATTTGGGCACATCGCCTTTGCGGTAGACGACGTGCAAAGCGCACGAGAAGAATTGTTGGCGCACGGTGGGCACACCATTGGCGAGGTGGTGACGATGACCAATACCGCTGGCGCGCGTGTAACAGTGTGCTATGCCACTGACCCCGAAGGCAACGCCGTCGAATTACAAAAGTGGGACTAAAAAGTGGGACCAATAGGTAGGACTAAAAGGAAATTGAAATGCAAAGTACAGCCAAGTTGCCCCCCGGCAGCGTTCAGCAGAATGGCGTGGATGGCCTGAAAGTCCTCACATCGCTGCTTATTTTGGCCGCCACCGCGTTCTTTTTGTGGTGGGGCTTTTTGTTTCTGCGCGATGCCGCAGCCAACGGCATAAACCCAATTGTGACCATGCTGTTTGCCATTGCTTGGGGTGTGGGTGGCGTGGGTCTCATCTTTCTTGGCTTGAATCGCTTGATCGAGAGCTTCCCCGACAGCGTACGCTCCATCGTCCAGCCTTTTATTTTTATTGGCCCCGCCGCAGCCATTCTGATTTGGTTCATGTTTATTCCTACGCTGCGCACGGCCTACCTCAGCGTGTTCGATGCCGACTCGCAGAACTTTGTGGGGCTGCAAAACTTTGGCGCGGTGTTTACCGACCGCCAAATGCGCACGGCCTTTGGCAACAACTTGCTGTGGATGATCGTCGGCACCTCGTTATGCGTGACGCTGGGTTTGTTCATCGCCGTGCTGGCCGACCGCAGCCGGTTCGAGCGCGTCGCCAAGTCGCTCATCTTTATGCCGATGGCGATCTCGTTCGTGGGTGCCGCCGTCATCTGGCGCTTTGTGTATTACTACTCGCCCGCTGGGCAAGAGCAAATCGGCCTGTTGAATTCAATCATCACCAGCTTTGGCTTTGAGCCGCAGACCTGGGTGGTGTTGCAGCCCTGGAACGTGTTCTTTCTCATCGTCATTTTGGTGTGGATGCAAACCGGGTACGCCATGGTCATCTTCTCAGCAGCCCTCAAAGGCGTGCCCGAAGATTTGCTGGAGGCCGGGCGGATTGACGGGGCCAGCGAACCCAATATTTTCTTTAGCATCATCATCCCGTATATCAAAGGGACGATTTTGACCGTGACCACGACGATCTTGATTTTTACGTTGAAAATTTTCGACGTGATTATGGCGATGACCGGCGGGCAATATGGCACCGAGGTAATTGCGACGCAGTTCTACCGCCAGTTCTTCATCAACCGCAACTTCGGCTATGGCAGCGCCATCGCCATTGTGCTGCTCATCGCCGTTGTCCCGATCATGGTTTACAACCTGCGCCAGTTGGGCAAGCAGGAGGCGTTCTAGAAAACTGTAATTAGGGATTAGTAATTGGTAATTACTAATCAACCATTCCTAATTACTCATTACTTTCATCATGACTAAATCTATTAAAGCCGAACGCAAGCCTTCCACATTTTGGATCAACGTGCTGCTGGCCGTGATTTGTTTCGCCTGGGTGGTGCCCACCTTTGGGCTGCTCGTTTCATCGTTTCGCACCCGCGAGGATATTCGTGAGAGCGGCTGGTGGACAGTCTTCCCGCACCGCGATTGGAAGAAGGTGGATGAGATTAAGCTGGCGCGCAGCGTGGCGCTGGATGCACCGATCGAGGTGCTGCCGGGTGCAACCTACACCGACGACCAACTGCGCAACGGCGTTATTCTGGCCGATGGTCGCCAAGCCAAGTGGCAGAACCGCCGCCAGCGCCTGCTGTCTTTGAGTGAGAAACAGTGGACTGCCAACGCTAACTTCTACCTCACCAACTACGACAACGTGCTGAGCGGCAAGAACTACCGCTACGTGTTGCCGGATGGCAGCAGCAAAGAAGAGCAAGGCGACAACCTAGTCGGCGCTTTTCTAAACACGATCACGGTGGCCGTGCCCGCCACCGTCATTCCCATTTTGATTGCCGCCTTTGCCGCCTACGCCTTTGCGTGGATGAAGTTCCCAGGCCGCAAAGTCTTGTTTGCAGGTGTCATCGCCCTGTTGGTGGTGCCGCTGCAAGCGGCCATGATTCCCATGCTGCGCGACTTTACGACGCTGCAGATCAACGGCACCTTTCTGGCGGTATGGCTGGCGCACACCACGTTCGGCTTGCCGCTGGCCACGTATCTGCTCTACAACTACATCAGCCAGCTCCCCCGCGAAACGCTGGAGGCAGCGTTTATTGATGGCGCATCGCAGTGGACGATATTTACGCGGCTGATTCTGCCGCTCAGCGTTCCGGCGTTGGCCTCGTTCGCCATCTTTCAGTTCTTGTGGGTGTGGAACGATTACCTGATCGCCCTGATCTTCGCGGGCACCAACCCCAACGTGCGCGTCATCACCATGCGCCTGAGTGACATGGTGGGCACGCGCGGCCAAGACTGGCACTTGCTCACCGCCGGCGCGTTTGTTTCGATGATCGTGCCGCTCTTGGTCTTCTTCGGCCTACAACGCTACTTTGTGCGCGGCTTGTTGGCCGGGTCGGTGAAGGGCTAAGCCTTTAGTTGCTTCGGGCATGTCTTGGATTCCAGGCTTTAGCCGGTTACTAGCTCAACTACGTCGTTACAAACAAGCGCACACGACTAACCGGCTAAAGCCTGGAATCCTTTCGTCTTGCAAAAATTCACGCTCACACCGATAACTCCACGCCATGAGTTACGACGCAGCCCTAGCCTACATCGAGGCCTACTGGCCCAAGATCATTCACGCCAATCCGCACGATAGCGGCACGTTGATCGGCCTACCCCGCCCTTACCTTGTCCCCCGCGAACGCGATCCAAATAGCAGCATGTTCCAGGAGATGTACTACTGGGACAGCTACTTCATCTCGCTGGGCGTGCTGGGCACGGCGCACGAG
>JAYTNY010000099.1:0-4460 GCA_043748055.1 Roseobacter sp. | reverse complement strand
GAACAGAACCGCGGTGAGCAGCCAACAGAGATACAAGTGGGCAAGCCGCCCAAGCCTGCCGGTTTGGGTGAGGTGCTGGTTTTTACGCCAGATGAAAACTATGTGCGCTACCAGAACTATGCGGTGAACGTGGGCACAGAGGCCAAGTCGGCAATGGGTGGGGCGGCGCTGCGCAGCGAGTTTGGGCTGCGCTTTCGGGCGCTGCGCAACTTGGCGGTGCAAAGCACCACGCCCAAGAACGGTGAGAACCGCGCGCCTGCCAGCGATGGCTTGCGTATTCAGTTTAGTGCGCCCATTTTGCCGGAGACGGTAGTGCCCAATTTGCGCTTTGAGCCAGCCCTGACGTTGACGAAGGCCTACACCTATTACAGCGAGTACGACAAGAGCTTTTTTATCAATACGAATTTAGCGCCTTCGACCAAATACAAGGTGACGATTGATAAAGGCATCGCCGACAAGTATGGGCAGACGGTGACCCAGCCGGTGACGATTAACTTTACGACCGCGCCGCTGCCGCCGTATGCGTATCTCTCGACGAATGCGCAGATTGGCACCTACAACGCCAACTTGCCTACGCAGCTTTTTGTCAGCTACCGCAACGTGACCAAGTTGGAGTTTGAGTTGGCGCAGTTGAGCTTGGAGGAGTTTGGTAAGTTCGCAGGGCAAGAGGGCTACAAGATGTTTGATAGCTTTGTGCCCACCCCAACCCAGGTTTTGCGCAAGTGGGCTGCACCAACGATTACGAGCTTGAATGAAGGCGGTCTCTACAAGGCGCAGTTGAATGAGAACGGCGGCGCACTAACCCCCGGCGTGTATCTGCTGAGCTTGAGCGCGCCGGAGTTGGCGAAGCTGGATGCGAACTACAAGCCGCAGCGGCATGTGCTGGTGGTGAGTGCGCTGCACCTGAGTTTGAAACGCGGTGAACGCGAGGCGCTGGTGTGGGCCACAGGGCTGCGCACCGGCCAACCGCTCACCGAACTTAATGTGTCTTTTAGAGACAAAGACTTTAAGGAGATTGGCGACGCACGCCTGAGCGATGCGGGCGACCAGTTGGGCCAGGCCTTGTTGCAAGTGCCATCCAGCGTTAAGCCATACGACCTGCTGTTTGCAACCGTGGCCCAACCCGGCGACCCGCTCTTTGGCGTGGTGCATTCGGGCATGGTCAACGGCATTAACGCCTACGACTACGGCTTGTCCAGCCGTTACAGCAACGACCCGTATTACGCCTACTTCTACACCGACCGGCCCATCTACCGGCCCGGGCAAATGGTGTTCTTCAAAGGCATCGTGCGCGAGGACAACGACGCGCGTTATTCGCTGCCGCTGAGCCTGACCTCGGCTTTAGTCACTGTGCAAAGCCCGCAAGGCCAGCAGGTTTTCAGCGCAGCACTACCTATCACCAACGGCACCATCGCGGGCGAGTTTGCGCTGGATAACGCGGCGGCCAGCGGGAGCTATTACCTGCAGGCCTGTTTGAGTTTGAGTTCGAGTTTGTCGCCAACTTCCAACTCAAACTCAAACTCCGACTGCTCCTACTACGGCATCTCGTTCTTAGTCTCAACGTATCGCCGCCCCGAATTTGAGGTGGTGCTGAAGGCTGACAAGGCTGACAAGGCCGATTACAAAACGGGCGACACGATTAACGCCACAGTAGATGCCAAGTATTTCTCTGGGGGCAACGTGCAGGGCGCAAAAGTAAAGTGGAGCTTGCAGGCGCGCGACTTTTACTTTGACCGCTACGACGGCCCCGGCTACTACGCGTTTGGTGATTACGGCGACAACTTTTATTTCCCGGGTGCGGGTTACAACAGTCTGGTCTCGAACAGTGAAGGCGTGACCGATGCGAGTGGCGCGTTTGCCATCAGCGTGCCTGCCAGCTTTAAGAACAAGGGCAGCGTGCGCTTTAGCCTGGAGGCCAGTGTGACCGACCTGAACGACCAGAGCGTGAGCGCGCGGGCCGAGGGCGTGGTTCACAAGGGCGCGTTTTACTTGGGCATTGCGCCCGAGAGCTATGTGGCGAACGCCGGACAAGAGGCGCAGGCCAACATCATCTCAGTGAATTGGGATGGCAAGTTGTTGCCCAATCAAGCCGGGCAGGTGACGATTTACAAACGCCAGTGGTTTACCGCCCAAGAGGAAGACCAGTTTGGCAACACGCAATTCACCAGCGTGCCCAGCGACACCGAGGTGTATTCGGCCTCTATTGCAACGGGCGCAGAAGCCACGACCACCGTTTCGTTTGTGCCGAGCGAGGGCGGCGAGTATCGCTTTGTCGTCAAGAGCGAGGATGGCAACTCGGTTGCAGCCACATCGGTTTATGTTTCCAGCGACAACGAGTTTGTGGCGTGGCGGGTGAATAACAACGACCGGATTGACCTGAAGGCCGACAAGCAGACCTACCAGGTGGGCGAGACGGCGAAGATTTTGGTACCCACGCCCTACCAGGGCGGCAATGTAGCGCTGCTGACCGTGGAGCGCGGCAACTTTCTCGAACGCAAGACGATTGTGTTGAACACCAACAGCGATGTGTTGGAGATACCCATCACCGAGAGCATGGCCCCGAATGCGTTTGTGAGCGTGTTGATGGTGTCGCAGCCCACCGCCGAGGTGGCCCCGAGCTTCAAGCTGGGATATGCCTCGTTTAAGGTGGACCCGAAGGCATTTGCGCTGAACGTGAGCATTACGCCCGACAAGGCGCAATACCAGCCACGCGACACCGCCACGTACGACATCAGTGTGACGGATGCCAGCGGCGCGCCCGTGCAAGCCGAGCTAAGTGTGGCGCTGGTGGACAAAGCCGTGCTGAGTTTGGCCGAGCCAAACAGCGGCAAGTTATTAGATAGCTTTTACGGGCTGCGTGGTTTATCTGTGCGCACGGCGGACACGCTGAGCGTGAACGTGGACCGGGTGACGGCGGCGATTGATAAGGAGTTCAAGGGCGGCGGCGGTGGCGGCGAAGCCAGCGCGGATGCCAACTTTGTGCGCCAGAACTTTAAGGACACGGCGTATTGGAGCGCCGTCGTGACCACGGATGCCGAGGGCAAGGCGCGGGTGAGTGTGACGCTGCCCGACAACCTGACGACGTGGAGTTTGGATGCGCGCGCCGTAACCAGCGACACCAAAGTAGGCGAGGGCAAGAACGAAGTGCTCAGCACCAAGTTGTTGCTGGTGCGCCCCGTTACGCCGCGCTTCTTTGTGGTGGGGGATGAGGCCGTGATTGGCGCGGTGGTGAACAACAACACCGATGCCGATGTGCAAACGGATGTGACGCTGCAAGCCAGCGGCGTGCAACTGATGGGCGGCGCGGCCACGCAACAAGTAACCGTTAAGGCGAAGGGCACAGCGCGGGTGGATTGGACGGTGAAAGCGACGACGGCTATCAGTGCGGAGCTGACGATGACGGCGCAAGGTGGCGGGTTCGTGGATTCGTCCATACCGGGCTTGGCAACGGCGAATGGTGGGATACCGATTTTGCGCTACGCCTCGCCCGAGACGGTCGGCACGGCGGGTGACATTGGCGAGCCGGGGAAGAAGACCGAGATTATTGCGTTGCCGCCGAGGTTGGAGACGGGCATGGGCCAACTGAGCGTGCAGGTGGATGCATCGTTGGCAGCGGCAGCGGCGCAGGGCTTGAAGGCGCTGGATGAATACCCGTACGAGAGCATTGACTGGGTGGCGTGCCGGTTGATGGCGAATGTGGCGAACGTGCGCTTTATCAAAAAGACCGGCTTGGGTGATGCAAACGGCTTGCAAGCCAAGCTTGATTCACTCGTCACGCGTGGGCTGCAACGCCTCATCAGCGAACAACACAGCGACGGCGGCTGGGGCTGGTGGGTGACCGACGAGAGCAACACGACGCTGACGGCGAACGTGGTGGCGAGCATGGCGATGGCCCGTGATGCGGGCTACACCGTGGATGCGGGGGTGATGGCGCGGGCGCAGGAATTTCTCAACAGCAAGCTCACCTCGCCCGCTTTGTTGAGCGATGCGGGCAAGGCCAACCGACAGGCGTTTATTTTGTTTGCGCTGGCCCAGAGCAATGTGCCGGATGGCGGGCGCTTGGGTGCATTGTTTGAGGTGCGCGAGAAGCTGAGCCACTACGGGCGGGCGCTGCTGGCGATGTCGTTGGCGAAATTAGACCCAAGCGATGCGCGCATCAAGACATTGGTGAGCGATTTGGAGAGCGCCGCCGTGACGAGCGCGACGGGTACAAGCTGGGTGGAGAGCAGCCGCGACTTTGAGAATTTCTACGCCAGCACGCGCAGCACGTCGATTATTTTGGATGCGCTGGCAAACTTGGACCCGCAGAACGCGCTGGTGCCCAACGCCGTGCGCTGGCTGATGGTGGCGCGCAAGGCCGATGCCTGGGAGAGCGTGCAAGAGAACGCTTGGGCAGTGACGGCGTTGGCGGATTGGATGATCGCCAGCGGCGAGACGAATTCAAATTACGACTGGCGGGT